>JAOUJR010000128.1 GCA_029883145.1 Nitrospirota bacterium | reverse complement strand
GACTTGAAATCCTCTCTTCAGACAGCTTTCACAAATCCATTAAAGGAGTTTCTTTTATTTTATGGTGAAGACTGCCGGCGGTCCGACGCGGTCTTTATCGTCGATAGCCTGAATAGAGTAGGTGTATTCTGAGTCTTTGATGATCATGCGATTCGCGTATTCAGTCGTATTTCCATCCACCTCAAAAACTCGTGTAATTTTTGCACTGTTTTCTTCGTATTCACATGTTAATAAGTATTTAGCGATGTTTTTGTTGAGAGGATTCGGATCCCACGTAAGAAGGTGGATCAATTCTCTGAAAAAATAGGTCTTGTTTTCTTGTTTCTCCACATTAAAGTTCAGGGGTTCATAAATAGGAGGAGGCAGGACTTTTAGTGAGACATCTGCTGTTAGGGGGCTGTTATCTGCTTTAGGAGAAGTCACAATAATGGTTCCAGTGTGTGTGCCTTCCTCTAAATTAGTGTTAACATCAACCCAAAGGTCCACCCAATCGTTTCCACAGGTTCCACTGGTGGGAGTAACGCTTATCCAATCTGCATCTGTGCTCATTTGAAAATCTAGAGTTCCTGGACCTAAATTCCTTAATTTCAGGTTTTGAGTATCTGCAATCTCTCCTTGCGGAACTTCAAATGAAATATAATAATTACTCAGGTCTAGAGTTGGTACAGTAGGGCCGCCAACTTTGTGTTTGTTATACCAGATTGTATCAGCCACCCTGATATCCTGGGTGTGCCAGTCTGCCCACACGATATGAGCATAACCTTCGTTGTCAATCGCCACTCTTGGCACGTCAGCGTATCCTCCCATATCTGTTTCGACGGCGGCCTCCCATGTTCCCCACCCTTTATCAAATTTTCTTGCTCTATACCAAATAGAAAAATGTTCCGGATTTCGGCTGGCCACCTGCATAAAAGCAGCGACCAGAGTATTGTTTTTATAATCTAATTCAAAGAATCCATCCACACCTTTCAAAGTGTTAATCTTGGTTTCAGCTAACCAGTTGTCTTCGCCGCTGCGTAGTCGGTAATTGACTTTCCCATGATCAGGATAGATGCAATGGACAGAATTATGATTATCTACCTCAATACCAGGCCAGGCATATGCGCCAACAGTAAAGGTTGGCTGCCACATCCCATTTCTCTTTTCTCTAAATACGATGACTTTGTCCGTAACAGTGTCTCCAGAATATTTTTGGATTTGGCTGATGATGTACAGGTTGCCACCCCTCACCTTAATGTCAGGATAAATGTAACCGTTGTTAGGGTCGTTAAAGATATTTTCTGGGGGATCGCTCCATGGCCCTCCGAATTTCTTGGATACGAGAAGAGCAGCTGGCAATTTGGGCCATCCAAGTTCCTGATACCACACAATATATACGTTGTCACCCTCCACATCAATATTGCACCAGTTTGAGTTATCGTTAATTGAAGAAATTTGTTCGATCGGTTCCCATACGCCATTGATGTAGGCTCGGTAATAAATTTGCCGTGAGGTGCTCGAGGCTCCGTCAGAATAAACCAGATGGAAATTGTTGTAAGAGTCTGCAGCTAGATCACACGACTTGATGTTTTCTTTCCATGAATATGTTTTTTTGGGTAGAGACCATGTTTCCCCGCCATCTTTTGAAATTGTGTAATAAAGGCCGCTATCGCCACCGATAATTTGAGTGAACACGACCATTATTTCTCCCTTAGGATTGATGGCTATGGCAGGCCAGAAAGCTTCCGCGCCGGAATCAGAGAGGCGTTTTATAGGATCGAAGAAGCCTTGTACTCTGATATCTTGAACTTCAAAGGAGTCTATTAATTTCTTTTGGCGATCAGGAGAGGCTCCAAGCAATAATAAGCATGCTGTCCCGAAGATGGAGAGGCATAGAAATAAGGTAATTTTTTTTCCCATTTATTTACTCCTTAAAAGAGGTTGAGTTTCAAATGATACTAATAACGCCCTTCTTTGTCAACAAGGTCTGATGCTTTTCCGATGATGCTAAAAATTTGTAAGCAGGCATCCTGTTATCATTCGAAAAAAAAGCACATGGGTTAGGCTCTGTCAGAAACCAAGAAGGAAGACACGTAAAGTATTTTCCTAATATTTGGGATAGAGTTCTTCTGCTTCCTCGAAATTGGTATAGATTCTCTCTATTGCCTTTAAATCCTTTATTTCTTCATATTTTCTAGGCTGATGGTAAGGGGAAATAAAATATTTAAACAAGAAATTTGTTTTTTCTTTTTTACTGATAAATGCCCTTAATCCCTTTCCTGGTTTTCTCAAGTTAAACAGGAAATATCTATCATATTTGTAACCCTTGAAATTTTGAAGCAGATATTTTATCAAAGGCTTATAGAGTTGTTTGGCTTCGACTAAATGATAGGAAAAATTGTTTGAATCAATATAGCCTTTTGCCCAATGAATTTTATTCATGAAAAAAGCCTCTCTCCTTAAATAAAACCTTACCTGCGGCTCCTGAAGCCTCATGATGGTAAGAATGAACTTATCTTCAGGAGTCGTTATGTTTCTTACGACTTTACAGATATAATAAATCTCATAATTATCTGTTTCTTTGTCTATCATTTTTTCTTCGGGGTGCTTAAAGATGCCAAAAACTGCGAAGAGAATGAGAATAAGAATGTATGAATACAAGAGAGCATTTTTTTTGAGTTTATCATGAACTCTGTTGAGAATATTCGAGAAGAAGTCCATTGAAGAAAAAGCGGCAAAGACCGCAAAATAGATTACGAGAAAATCGTGATAAAAGACAAGATGAGAAAGAGAGGCACAAAAGACTAACGGGGGTAGAAGAAGCATAAAGCTTAGCCTTTTGTGCAAACGGAGATGAATATTTTGACTTCTTCTAAAGAGAGAGTAAAAGTGTGCACAAGCAGCAAGAATGACAACAGGGTTAAAGAGCCACCACCGTTTTAAGTTTTTTATGATGAAACCTATCCAAGTGAAACGATGTGTTGGAGGCATTTTTATGCTGGCCCTCCACAAGAGTGCATCAACGGTGTTTTTTAATGAGCCGACCAGCCATAATGTGTGGAAAATGTAGATGGAAATATTGATTATGACTGTAGATATCAGGAGTAAGGAAATCTTCAAGCCTTTTTTTTGTTTGTGGAAAATGAAGGATACAAAGGAGTCAAGGAAGAAGACAAAAGCTGCAATATATCCATACCAGAATAATTGGCATGTCAAAGATAGACTGATAAGAAAAAGAATTTTATGCTTTCTTTTATCCGTTTTCAGATATTTAAAATAAAAATAATAAGAGAAAGCTAGGGGAAGCAAGGATGAGATTTCCCCATTTGACAGTCCTGCATAGTGGTAGAAAATAGGAAAGCTGCATAATGTTAAGAAAACAAGCGTTGAAGAAAGCTTCGAGTAGTTTAATTCTTGAGAAATGAAGAAGAACATGATGATAGAGATGAAAGTCAAGATGATGACAAAGAGCCTTGAAGCGATTTCGCTCGGCCCTGTGATTTTCCATAGTATCGAGACAAGGAGATTGTGGAGATAGGGATAACGGACATAATATTCATCCTTGGTTGGAGCACGATTGTATATCACTTTGTAATTTGTGGCTCCAAATTTTGTTTTTAAAAATCCATTATTTATAGTATTCAGATGGCTAACGCCTACTTCTGCATTAATGAACCCAGCATGTCCTGATTGGTAAAAGTTGTGGATTTCTTTAAGGCTGAAAAGAAAGTAAAGGAGCAACCCTAATAATAACAATATTTTGTAGTTATTGTGTTTGAGTGACATCGCTTACAAAGTCTTTAATTTAATGCAGATTTTCAATAGAGTCAACTCAAGTCAAGGTATGAAACACTCAACAAATGTTCACTTACTTTTTCGTTTTTTTCTTTTTTGTGAATTTGGAATCGAGTTTTTTTTAACATCATCAGATTTAGGATCAGCTCGCATATAAAGGAAAAAGATTTTAGAACTGACAAAAATAAAAAAAACCGCTGAGGAAGGATATATATTTTTCAGCTAGTGGTGGTTTCTCAAAAGAGACAGGATTTTTTCCATAACTTCATCAACTGAAATGCTCTTCATGCAAACATTGTCTCCTTGACAAGGAGGAGAGTACGTTTGTTTAATGCAGGGAGAGCAGTAGATATTCTTATAAATAGAAATTTGATTATCTCTTGCCGTGCCATAGAGAAAAGGATTTTCAGGCCCCCATAAAGATACCATTTTTATGTTTTCTATCACCCCCAAGTGGTAAGGGCCTGAATCGACCGTTACAAAGAGACTGCAACACCGAATGATATAGATAAATTCCTCAATATTGAATTGGCCTGCGATGTTTATTATCTGTCCTTTATATTTTTCTTCAATTTGGTCAATGATTTCTTTTTGAATATAATCTCTTTCATTTGGGCTTCCTGATAACAATATGACATAATCGGTTTCATTAATTAACCTTTTTATCAACTTTATCCAGTTTGTTTCAACCCACTTCCTTTCCAAAGATAATTCTGAGGCGTTAGCATTGATAAGTATATATTTTTTTATGTTGTTCTTATCAAAATACGCATTGATTTTAGAAATGGTTTTCTCAGGAATGTTGAAGTTGAGAAGATCATCCCTATCGAAATCCTTACATCCTGCCTTACTTATCATATAACTATATATTTCTCTAATATTTTTATGCTGGTTGTAGAAAACATGATGAGTATCAAGCCCTTTACGAAAAGCAGTGCTTCTCAAATAAAAACCGAATCTATTTCGTGCTAGACTAAAAACAGAAATAAATGTTGAAAAAGAGGAATAGACTTCGAGGTTAAAGAACAAATCTATTTTTTTGGTGATTAGTTTTGAGATTGCCAAAAAAGTTGAAAAGAGTAATCTGAGAAACGAACGATCATCAATAAGGACCAAATTATCTATGTAATATCCGTAATATAATTTCAATAGTTCTTCGTTGGATAGAGAAGAGACAAAAGTAATGGATGCTTTTCGATAACATTTTCTGATTGCTCGCAGAGATGGAGAAAACTCGATAATGCTTCCCATCCCAACTATCTTTTGAATGACTATGGATTTTATTTCAGCCGCTTCTATGGAGTGGTCTCGCCTGATGATTTTTCCGGCCAAATACACTACAGCATTCAGCAAAAACATAGCAGGGGGTCCACATATGTGGTCAAGAAGCAGCTTTGTTTTATATTTCATATTTTTTCGTATTCAGTGTGCCAACATAAGAGTTTTGGATTATAAAATTATATCACTATTATCAAAGCGAAAGTCTAAGGTCAAGGTTTGCAAATTAAAATTATTAGAATTATACTCCTGACCTTTAAAATTTTTAAATAACGCTCTTTCTAAATAGTTCGAGGAAATACAATGCGAGAAATTTTGGTTGTCAAAGGGAAGAGTGTTTGAGCGTTGAACTTCACGGTGATTTTTTAATAAGTCTGTTTTTTATGCTCTTGAGTGTGCCTTTTAGGAATAACAAAGAAGAAGAGAGGAAAATCAATACTATTAAGGGTTCAACCGGAACTCTGTAGCGGAGATTATCTGCGTTGCAAGAGAGAACTGAGGCAAGAAAGTTGTAATTGATCGCAAATTCGCAGAGGAAAACAAGA
>JAOUJR010000127.1 GCA_029883145.1 Nitrospirota bacterium | reverse complement strand
ACTCCGGTACCATTAATAAAAAATGCCTTTTCCTTTTCCTCCTCTGCCTTATCTACGTTAGTATAGGCAGCACAGTTAATGACTAAATTTGGCAGTGCAGTATTCACGGCGTTATATAAAACATCTCTCCTTGTGATATCAAGTTCCTCTTCAGGAGGTGCAAAGACTTCATGACGTTCTTCCAATACAGGTATCAGATCCTGTGCGAGCATCCCTTTTGAGCCTGTGATCAGTATCTTCATCTTTCCCAGAACCCTTTACTTTCAATTGACAACCTTTCTTTCAAGGGTTTCCACCACCACTCATTTTGTTTATACCATTGAATCGTCTTCTGAAGACCCTCCTCTATTTTTATCGATGGCTTCCAGCCAAGTTCTTTTTCTATCTTTAAATTATTAAGGGCATACCGGTAATCATGTCCGGGTCTATCCTGTACAAATTTGATAGAGCGTTCGTCTTTCCCCATCATGCTGAGTACATGCCTGGCAAGAGCAATATTCTTCATTTCTCCGTCTCCGCCAACGTTATAAGCCTCTCCGGTCTTTCCTTTATGCAAGATAGTATCTATTGCTCTACAATTGTCCTCTACATAGAGCCAATCTCTGACATTCTCACCTTTACCGTAAACAGGGATTGGCTCTCCCTGTAAAAGGTTAGTAATCATAAGGGGGATAAACTTCTCTGGGAATTGAAATGGTCCGTAATTGTTGGATGGTCTTACAATAATTACAGGTAATTTATACGTCTCATGATACGCACGAACAAGCAGATCACCTGATGCCTTGGAAGCTGCATAAGGTGAATTGGGTTTGAGAGGGGTTTCTTCAGTGAACCTTTCGCTCTCATCTGCCTGAGGCGGAAGGGTTCCATATACCTCATCTGTTGATATATGGATAAACCTTTTTATACCTGATTCTTTCGCCACCTCGAGGAGAGCATGAGTTCCCACAATATTTGTCATGAGAAATGGCTGAGCGTCAAGTATTGACCTGTCCACATGGCTTTCTGCAGCAAAATTTACAACACAATCAACTTCTTTCATTAATTTTCTGACTGTGTCAGTGTCTTCAATCATCCCATGGGTAAAACTATAGCGAGGACTTTTTTCTCTATCTCTCAGATTCTCAGGATTTCCTGCATAGGTGAGGGCATCGAGGTTTACCATTTCATAGTCATGATATTTTTCTAACATATACCTGATGAAGTTAGAGCCTATAAACCCGCAGCCACCTGTGATAAGCAGTTTCATTCTTTTTCAAACCTTAAAATACTTAAATTTAGTAAATAATTGAATAGGAAATTGCCCTTGAACGGTTTTAAATTCTGTCTTTGACAGAATTTACCTCGGAGGTCGTAACGACCGAGAATGAGTGAAAGGGCGATCTCCTATTCATAAACTATTATCACCCTTCAATCCTGAATGGACTTTCAAGGTTACCCTCATATCTTATCTCATCTACTTTCTCTTTCCTCCCCCAGCCTGCATAGAGCCTGTCAGGAAAGTTGAGTACCATTGCATCACGATCTCCTACATTTTTATATGCATGAACAACACCTGGAGGAACAATGACAATAAGCTTTTCAGGGATATGAATAATCTGCTTATTCTGATACGTAGCAGAGCCCTTGCGGTTATCCCAGAGGTAGAGCTTAAAGTTCCCTAAAAAGCAGAAAAAATCTGTCTGCTCCTGATGTTCATGAGGCCCTCTCGCGATGTCTGGGTGTGTAATGGAGATGTACCCCATCTGCGGCACAAAACTCTCTGATAACTCATCCTTTCTGAAGAGTTCAGAAAGCCAGCCACGACTGTCGGGATATACTTTAAACTCCTTAATAACAATACCTTCTATCTCACCGTTTCTGAACATTTCTTATATGAAAGGGAAGGCTTAGTGAGCCTTTGGTATGACATAGGTACAGGAAAGGTCTCCCTCGGATATACATTGGGAGCGGGTAACTTCTTTTTTGAGTAGATCTCTATACATCTGCAGCTCATATCTGCACGCCTCTTTGAATTCAGAAGCGACTTTTGCGATAGGGCAATTAAATTGTTTTAACTTATAATTGCCGTCACTATCATCAAGGTCAACAAGATATCCTTCTGTCTCAAGAATGTTCTTGAGCCTGTGTATTTTATCATGAAGAGTTTTTTGATCTGACAAAGCTTCTTTCCGTTCCTTTAAAAGTCTTTCTTTTCGCCACCTGAATACATCATCTATCTTTTTCCGGCCTTCATTTTTTTCGAGGTCTTTAAAAGCACTTACAATAAATTTTTGATATGCCTTTGGGAAAAGCTCATCTGCCTTCTCAGTAAGCTTGTAAAGGAATGCCGGCCTGCCTACACCCTCTCTTTTTACCACGAAATCTACTATGCCTTTTCTTTCAAGAGATAAGAGGTGTTGCCTTATCCCCATCGGAGTTATATTGAGTTGTTTGCTCAGATCATCAATAGACATGGGAGTGCTCTTTTTGAGGAGAAGTATTATCTTTTCCCGTGTAGGATTTTCATTGAACACTGAAACCATGGTAACAAAATAGCATAAATAAAATTTTTTGTAAACAATTTTTAATAAAAAGTATAAATTCCCTGCTGGATTCCCCTCTGTCGGGATTCCAAATATGGTACGTGAAATTGTATAATTAAAGATTAATTAAACTTAAAAAAGGATAGTGAAATGTTTGGGAAATGTCCAGGGGCAGCCAATATACAAACTCCTACACTTGAAATAAAGAAATGCCCTGAATGCGGTGAGGAAGTGGAGATTTTCTCTACTGATATAAAGGTGAAGTGTTGTAAGTGTGGATTTACTATTTATCATGATATAGAATCATGCCTACAATGGTGCAAATACGCAGAGAAATGTATAGGAAAGGATTTTTACAATAGGCTGAAAAATAAAGAAAAAAGAGATGAATGAAGGAATAGACAGGTTCCCTTTACATGCCATGAATACACGTGCTCACCTTAAAAAGGTGTATAGTCTAAAGAGACATGAGATATGTTCAAGGTTAAAGGAATTTAAAAAAACCTTATCGGAAAGAAGTGATGAGGAAATTTTCAAAGAACTGGCCTTCTGTATTCTTACCCCACAATCTCATGCAAAAGCCTGCTGGAATGCTGTCGTGATGTTGAAAGAAAAGGGCTTATTGTTCAAAGGAGATGCTCGGCAGATCAGGAAGGGCTTACATGGTGTGAGATTTCACAATAAAAAATCAGAATATATTGTCAGAGCGAGAAAATTCTTCATGAATAATGGAACAGTGTGCATGAAACATGCACTAAGCCAATTCAGAGACATATGCAAATGCAGGGAATGGTTAGTAAAGAACATAAATGGCCTTGGATATAAAGAGGCAAGTCATTTTTTGAGAAACATAGGATTTGGGGAGAAGATCGCAATCCTTGACAGACATATACTTAAAAATTTAAGACAACTCGGAATAATAGCAGAAATTCCACAATCAATGAGCAGGACAAGGTATTTTCAAATAGAGAAAAATATGGTAGAGTTTGCAAGACAGATAGGCATCCCTGTTTCTCACCTTGACTTGTTGTTCTGGTTTAAGGAAACAGGAGAAATATTTAAATAAGGGGGACTGAATTAAAAATTATGTTCACAATGTCAGGAATCAGGATGCTCTTTTTATGTATATTATTTATTTTTGTTTTTATGGGCTCATCTTCTGATGCGGAGGTATATTCTTACAGCAAAGATACCTCAGTAATCGGGTCTATTAAAACATACAAGGTTAAAGAAGGAGAATCTTTAATTGAGATTGCGAGAGATTTCGATCTTGGCTACAACGAAATTGTTGATTCAAATCCTGGTCTTGATCCTTATATTCCAGGAACCGGCATATCTGTAAAGATTCCAGCATCATGGGTTCTTCCAGATGTCGCACTATATAACGGTATTCTTATTAATTTATCAGAAATGCGGCTCTATTACTTTTTCACACAGAAAGAATTAAAACTTGTAAGAACATTCCCCATCGGTATAGGCGATGAAGGCACTGATACACCTGTAGGGAAATACAGGATAATAGAAAAATTGGTTAAACCAAGCTGGCATGTCCCTAAGTCCATCAAGAAAGAAAAACCAGAATTGCCAAATGTAGTGCCACCCGGACCTGATAACCCCCTCGGTTCTCATGCATTAAGACTTTCTTTAAATACCATTCTCATCCATGGAACAAACAAACCGTGGGGCGTAGGGAGAAGAGTGAGTCATGGATGCATACGATTATACCCGGAGGATATCCCGAAACTTTTTCAATTAGTGCCTAATGGCGCCAAAGTGACCATCATTCGACAGCCTGTAAAGGTCGGACTCAAAAATAATAAAGTGTATATCGAAGTACATAAGGATGACTCTTTGAGTACAGGCTATTTTAACGAAGCAGTGAATTTGCTGAGAAAAAAGAATCTCCTTAAACGTGTGAACACTGAAAAGTTATATCGTGCCGTTATTGAGAAGAGTGCAATCCCTGTTGAGATTTCGGATTAAGTGAAAGCAAGGCCCAAAAAATTTTAGAAGAATATTTTTTGGGCCCCTTAAACCAATTAAAAACTATTTCTTTTGCTTTAATTCAAAAGCCTTTGCGCATTTTGCAGCTGCATCTTCTGCTCTCTTTGCAGCAGCCTCAGCCCTTGCTGCAGCAGCATCAGCTTTATCACAGCATGCTTTTGCAAGCTTTTTCCCTTCCTCAGCTAATGCTTTAGCCTCATCTGCTGTTTTCTTAGCTGCGTCAGCTTTGCCACAACATTCTGCAGCCTTTGCTTCAACTGCTGCAACTCTCGCCTCGAGCTTGCTGATTCTGTCAACCAATGGATCAATCTGCTGTTTTACATAATCCTTTGTGGCGCAACCAAAAGAGAATAATAATAGCGCTGCCAGTGCGAAAAGTATTATTTTTTTCATTTCCTTTCACCTCCTTCCTTAAAAGGTAAGCATTTTATCAAAACTCATATAAGTAAAAGATACACTTAAACAAACAAAATTTCAAGGATAATAAAGGATAATATGTCATTTTATTTAAAATTTATGAGTTTCAAACAGGATCTGCCCTGTGCCTGACCAGGGAGAAAATGTGAGGTGCTATGATAATCGGGTATAATTAATATCACAATATGTATAAAAGATTATACCTTCTTGTGTTACTTATTATTGCGGGAACGATAATTACCCTGACAAGCACCTATCTTTTTTACCGAACAGCCCTTTCCGCATCCGAGGCATTTTTAAAGGCACAGTCAACGGCGCTCAGCTCGACGATAGAGGCTTCGTTGACAAGATATGGGTTGAGGCAGGAGATATTCAAGGACATAATCTTGAGCGAGAGGTGGGAGGGCATTGCATTTCTTGCATTCTATGACAGAGAAGGGGTGACGATACTCCACTCAAATGAAAAACTTATCAACTCAAGGATAGATACAAGTAAACTGGCATTACCTCTTAATGCAGGAACCCCGGAATTTTCATATATGGTTCTTGGAACTGGAGAGAATGTTTTTGTTCTGGATGCTCCGGTAATGATCCACGGGACAGAAGGAGTTTTAAGGATTGCCCTTCATGCGTATCCATCCCAGACGATTATAGAAAAGGCAAAGGTATTGTTTATAAGTGTTTCAGTTATGCTTGTATTGTTCTGGATTATCAC
>JAOUJR010000126.1 GCA_029883145.1 Nitrospirota bacterium | reverse complement strand
CGTCTCAGGACCGGATATCATTTCAAGGGGGTTTGTATTTGAGGATGCATCTCAGGAGATAATTAATGATGTGCGGGAGCTTGTCATAAATACCCTGGAAGAACTTGACAAGGAAATCCTCACTGATGCATCTCTTATACAGGCTAAACTCAGGAGCGTACTCAAAAAATATCTCATGAACACAATGGGAAGACGACCAATGATTATGCCCATTATCATTGAGGTATAACCATTGTGTTAGAGGCGATTATACTGGGAGTTGTGCAAGGATTTACGGAATTTCTTCCTGTGAGCAGTACTGCACACCTGATACTGTTTCCCTGGTTCTTTGGCTGGACGGGAGAGGTAGACACCCTCACGTTTGATATCGCACTGCATAGCGGCACATTGATTGCCCTGCTCGCCTGTTTCTGGAAAGACTGGATAGAGCTTATCACAAAAAAGCAGAAACTCTTCGGGTCCATTATCCTTGCGTCAATCCCTGCGGGAGTTGCAGGGTTTCTCCTTAACGACTTTGCAGAAAAGGCTTTGAGAGAACCACTCATAATATGCCTGATGCTCGTTGCAGTAGGTTTTCTGATGCTCATTGCTGAAAAGGCAAATAAATATAAAGATATGGAAAAAACAGGATTGAAAGACGCAGTAATAATAGGAATCGCACAGGCTATCGCAATCATCCCTGGTGTTTCCCGCTCAGGCATCACAATTTCAGCAGGGCTCTTCAGAGGACTTAAGAGAGAGGCATCTGCACGATTTTCATTCCTCCTTTCAACTCCAATTATTGCAGGTGCGACGATGCTTCATTGTAAAAAACTCATCACCGCGCAAGAAACCTATGACCTTCGGCTCTTTGCAATAGGGCTCATCACCTCCTATATCACAGGGCTTATTGCAATCAAATTTCTTTTAAACTTTCTCAAGAAGCATCCTTTGAATGTCTTTGTCTACTATAGGTTCATGTTAGCAGTTGTTATAATAGCAGGTATATGGTTGAAAGGATAAGACGCATAAAAGAAGAGGTGGTCGGGGTTGTTTCTCTCCTGGGAAGCCTTTATCTTTCCCTCTGTTTCTTCACCCACAATATAAAAGACCCTGTTCTTTTTTTTAGAACCACAGAACCACCTGAACCGGTACGGAATCTTGGTGGTATAATCGGTGCCTATATTTCAGGTTGGTTACTTATTCTGTTGGGGCTTGCTGCCTTTATAATTCCTGTTTTGATAATAGCCTTTGGCATTAAAAGGCTCCTCGGAAAAGAGGGACATAAAATTTATCTGCTCGGGGGTATTTTGTTTGTTGTATCATCTTCTTTGTTGTTGTCTCTTCTCTCATTTACTTTCACTATCACTCTTGAACAATATCCGGATGGTATAGGCGGCCTTATAGGCAAAGGGACAGCGTATCTTGCTCATCAGCTTCTCTCCCTTTTAGGTGCATATATCTTGTCCATAACTTTATTCCTGTCTTCACTCATCCTGCTGAGTCCAGTGTCTATTACCACACTTGCTTTCAGCAGAAAACAGAAAACAGAAGAGAGAAAAAAGGACATTGAAGAAATACTCCAGAGCGTAGAAGAAAGTGAACAGAGCGCAGGAGAAATGTTATTAAAGGAACAGGTAATACAGGAAATAATGGTGAGTAAACCAGTGGCTTTAAAACCAAGAAAAAGAGGAGGCTATGAACTTCCATCTCTGGAACTCCTGAACTTATTCGACTCCTCATCTGTCAGACCTTCAAGAGATGAGCTCATGACAGGCTCAACACTTATTAAGCAGAAACTTGAAGACTTCGATGTTGAAGGTGATATAAAACAGGTGCATCCAGGGCCTGTGGTGACAATGTATGAGTTCGAACCTGCACCTGGCGTGAAAATCAACAGGGTTGTCTCTCTCGCTGATGATCTTGCTCTTGCACTTAAAGCACAGAGTGTCAGGATTTCTCCTATCCCTGGCAAGGCTACGATAGGCATAGAAGTACCAAACAGGCAAAGGGAGACGGTATCATTAAGGGAGATCCTTTCATCAGATAGTTTTAAAAAGAGCACTTCAAAACTTACCCTCGGCCTCGGTAAGGATATATCCGGTAGCCCTGTAGTAGCAGATCTCGCAAAAATGCCCCATCTCCTCGTTGCAGGCGCTACAGGTTCCGGCAAGAGCGTATCAATAAACACGATGGTCATGAGCATACTCTATAAAGCAACACCCACAGAAGTGAAGATGTTGATGATAGACCCGAAATTACTTGAACTCTCCGCGTACGAGGAGATACCGCATCTTGTCTCACCTGTGATCACAAACCCAAAAGAAGCAGCAGAAGCATTGAAAAAGATGGTGATTGAGATGGAACGCAGATACAGGGTGCTCGCAGAAAAGGCTGCAAGGAACATTGAAAGTTATAACAATCAGGTAGGAGAGGAAGAACAACTTCCTTATATTGTGATCGTAATAGATGAACTTGCTGACCTCATGTTTACCGCAGCAGCCGATGTTGAAGACTCGATCGCAAGGCTTGCACAGATGGGAAGGGCAGCTGGCATACACCTTATTCTTGCAACGCAGAGGCCGTCTGTTGATGTCATTACAGGAATAATAAAGGCCAACTTTCCTGCACGTATATCTTTCCAGGTATCTTCAAAGGTGGACTCAAGGACAATCCTTGATTCACATGGTGCAGAACAGTTGCTTGGTAAGGGTGATATGCTTTTGATGTACCCGGGTGCGCGAATAATCCGTGTCCATGGAGCCCTTATTGCAGAGGAGGAGATAAAAGCTGTTACTGAGTTTGTGAAGGCTCAGGGAAAACCTGACTATACACTATTAGAAAATATTCAACAGGTGGATGAGATGGGAGCAGATGAAAAGTCAGGAGAAAGAGATGAGATGTATCTCAAGGCAATTGAGTTTGGAGAATTATCAGGTGAAGTCTCAATATCATCCATCCAGAGGCGGTTCAAGATAGGATACAACAGGGCAGCAAGGATAATGGAATTAATGGAAGAGGATGGCTATGTCGGCCCCCCAAGGGGTGCGGGAAAACCGAGAGAGTTCTTGAGGAGAAGGAGATGAAATATTTTTGTTCTTAAACGAGAGTTATTCCTATCTCTGGAAATTCCACTGATATGACAAATACTTGCAAGCCTCAAGCTCCTCTGCAAGAGACAACTCCTCCTTAGAAGGAGATGAAGTCATGAGCTTTATATAAAAAGTCTCCTCAAAAGCAGTTCGGATAGTATTTTTTAGATCATCAGGATTTAGTCCGTGAATCATCTCTTTTAACCCTGTAAGGTCTCCCAGTAACATATGGACAGATTCAAGTCTGAATATCTTAGACATTTCGTCCTTATCAACAATATAGGGGATAGAACCCTGCTGAAGCAAACCCTTAGGCCAGCGTTTTTGTGCAGAACCTATAATCTTCTTATTGTGAATAGTGATCTCACCATATGATGCTGATTGGAAACATAAAGGACTTCTCGTGTGACAGGTTCCCCTGTGAAGTGTTAACTCAGGGGTAAGGCCGATTCTTAAAAATGCAAGACTAAAGGCTTTACTGACCATTTTATAACTGTCGAGTAATCCTTTCGAAAATATTCCAGAGGTTGTTTTTACTGAGAAGCTATAGGTGATCTCATCGTTGTGAAGAATTGCACGGCCTCCGGTTGGCCTTCTCACAATAGGGATACGTTTCTCAATGCAGTATTCTCTATCAATATCGCTGATTTTCTGAAAACATCCAATACTCACTGACGGCGTAATCCATCCATAAAGCCTTAAGGTCGGAGGTGCATTGTTTTTCCTGACAGCAGTTGCAATCGCCTCATCCAGAGCCATATTGTAGGCTGCTTTGCATGAACCTGTATCAATAAGACGCCATGCATCGGTCATGAAAAAATATAAACTGTAAGCCCTGGTTTAATCAATGATGTACAGCTCTTATGTTGTTTTCCCGATTAACACAGAACATTTTGACCGGCTGAGGACGTTTCTTGATACACTCCCCAGCATGCCTTTCACTCCCCTGATGCCCCTGCATCCAATCGCAACCACATCTGCGTGTAATGTCTCTGCTGAATTCAGTATGTGTGTAAAAGGATCTCCAACTTTTGTGAGCACATTTATCGTCTTGAATCTTTTTCTTAAATAGTCACGGGCTTTGTCTATTATTCTTTCTGATTCTGCAAATTCTATTGACCTGGCTTTTGCCACATTTTCTTTTATCCGATCATTTATTACTGTAACAAACCTTTCCGGTATATCAGAAAGAGCAGACCATATGACATTTAGGATGGTTATTTCTGAATTATCAGGAAATGGTAATAAAGTCAAAAGCTTTCCAGCTGCATCCGAATAGTCAAAACCATCTGTGGCGAAAAGGATTTTCATTTTTCCTGCTCTTTCCTGAGGAGGTTTTATCACAAAGACTGATTTCGGAGAACCGATGGCTACTGACCTTGTGACACTCCCGATCAAGAGCGATTTAATGCTCATTACTCCCTTTTCTCCTAAAACAACGAGGTCTGCATTGGCTGCTGCTTCAATAATAGATTTATCAGGTTCGCCCTCTGCCAATAGTGTGTTCATTTTTGCATTCACAGGTTTTAGAATATTTACAGCATGGTCAATGATCTTTGGTGCTAACTCTTGTTTTAGTTCTTTAAGGCCTGCATAATAGCGTTCTATGTCACCCTTTGGGGGTACCCAGCCTATCACATGGAGTATAGTAATCTCATCATCTGGAGAAAAGGTAAGGTGTGTCAAAAATTTTGCTGCTGTTTCTGAGTATTTTGAGCCGTCTGTAGCAAGTAACAGTTTCATTACATTTCACCTCCCTTCTCAGTTTTAAAATCAACTAAACCAGATAAATTGTACTATTAGGGTTAATCAAATTATTTTATCAACTCGTCGACTTCCTTTTTACCTTCCTCTAATTCCTTTTTCTGTTCCTTATCTAATGATAAGAGCAGGGTCTGGAATTCTCCCATGTGTGTCTTTTCTTCCTTCGTAATGTCCAGAAGGACTTTTTTGATATTTTTGTTTCCGGTCATAGCTGCCATTTGCTCATAAAGATTTATGGCATCTAATTCAGCGATCATTCCAGCCCTCAGTATCTCTTTATCCAGATCTTCTTTTTTTACCTTTTCAAGATTTAACGGTATGTTTGATAACATATACTTGCCTCCTTTTTTTATTCGGTTAAATTTTATTCTATCACTATGCAAGAAAAAGTCAAATATCAATTCGTCATGTTGTAAGGGAAATTTTCTGTGTGGTATGCTAAATCATAATGAATGGGAATTTTAAAAAGGTTAAACGTAGTTTATTAGTATGTTCAGGTTTTCTTTTTTCATTTCTCTTTTTTTACTTTTCTGTTTCTAATGCTGTCTTATCAGTCGATGAGGATATCACAAAAATCCAGAAAGCCTATGAGAACATCAGGGATATAAAGGGGAGCTTTACCCAGAAGAGCAATATAAAGGACCTGAAACGCACCGATACATACGTGGGCGAATTTTTTATTAAGAGACCTGCGAAGATGAAATGGGAGTATAAAGGAAAGACACCCCAGGAAGTTCTCATTAATAATGATGAGATACTCATATATCAGAAAAAAGAAAAGCAGGCATTCAAGGGTAAATTTGACAGGACTACCTATGGCCAGGCACCAATAGCTCTCCTGAGCGGGTTTGAAAGGATTCAGGAGGAATTCAATGTATCGAA
>JAOUJR010000125.1 GCA_029883145.1 Nitrospirota bacterium | reverse complement strand
TGGAGTTTCAATAAGTGATTTTACCCCTGATTGTATTGGATTATAACTTCTATACCATGATTTGTAAAATTGAAATTGACTGTTTCCTCAAGGGAGTTGGTGTAATTGGCATTTAGGCAAATGTATGGGATGGCGATTAACAATGATTTTTTCACAAAAGCATTAATGCAGGGCATTTCATGAGGTCTATCCCAGAAACCCTAAAGGATAGTCTGTAGAGGAAGCCCTGAGGACATTTTTACTAACGCTGCATGATATACTACCTCAGGATAAGTATTTAACCTGAAGAAGATGGTGATTTTATGATGAAGGATAGTTCCCCCGTTAGAAAGAAAGACCCGCACAAAGGGCGGGGTAAAAAATACAAAGCTGGGTTTGAAGCTCCACCCGAGCTTTCTAACGGGGTTTACGCAGAATACGAAATTCCTTCTGTCATGCGTGCCTCCGTGTTATCCATAGATAGCTTGAAAAAGGTTGATGAACTGTCAGCGCAGGAGGCAGTAAGAGAATCAGCAGAGCTGAAGGGGTTAATAGACCGGTACGATGCGGTTGTTCCATTGGGCATTACAAAAGATTATATTGAAAGGCGAGGATTTGATGCATTCAAATCATTCAGAGAGCTGATTCAAAATGCTTTGGATGAAATTGAGCTTATTACTGGAAAACCTGAAGTTAATATTAAAAAAGATAGCATAGGTACATGGATTATTGACAGTGGTAGGGGGCTAAAGGTTGAGGCTCTGTCCATAGGGGGAACTGACAAAGAGTGCTGGATGCGCGGCTATTACGGCGAAGGGTTAAAGCTTGCATCTGCTTACTTTGCATTCAGTGATGTTCCCCTTTATGTTTTCGCGAGGCATCATGTCTTTAAGTTCGTTGCGATCCCGAAGGGTTCAGATAATCCGCGCATATTTGTGCTGATGGGCAAGGCTAATAAGGAGGTAGGGGGCACTGAGATACTGCTCCATGGTTTCAGTATTGACGATGACGTGTTGAACAGGATGGTCTCTTTTTGCAACAGGGACTTGGTGGGCAAAAAGATTGCCGAGATTTACTCAACTTCGGAGGAGTGTGCATATGAGAAGCCATCGGCTATCTACGATTATCCCAACCTCTTGTATATACGAAACATGTTTGTGGGAGATTTGAGCGATGTCGCTAGGCGCAGGTCCCTTCTGAGCTACGACCTCTGGTGGTTCAGGCTCGATGTATCCAGAACTCTAATGACCTATTCTGTGCCCAAGCTTTTTGAAGAAGCCGCAAAGATATTCAGTGCATCAGGGAATGCAAGGAAAAAGCTAACAAAGAAACTCATCGATTCAAAGATGCTTACAAAAAGAACGCTTGGCACTGGAGTTGTCATGGAATTCAGACCCATATTCAGCATATTTGAAGGCCATCTTTTCGTTTATGCATTTCCCAAAGGAATGCTTGAAGCCATTCTGGAGGCCCTCGGCCTGGAAGACAAAAAGCATCTTATAGCACGGGCTACCGGCGAAGAAGACATGGAAAGCGCTGTGAAGCTGGGAGTAATACCTTTTATAATATCTGAAGAACTCTCTGATGAATTCAAGCAAATACCACCACTTTCTGATATGGTGAAAAAAGTTACTGTTTAAAAGGCGAGTTTTTCCTCTTTGGACGTGAAAGATTGCTTCTGTTTGATGCCCCTTCCGCATTCTTCAGGCATTATAAACACAATAGAGAGCAAGCCCTTCTATTCAATCATTGAGTTGGAGATGCTTACTTATTAAGGGTAAGGTTCATAAAGTTGTGGTATAATTAATGCTCTATGGATATTAAGAAATTTATAAGACCTACTATATGTTCTCTTAAAGCCTATGAGGCAAAGGAGATTCCATGCAAGGTAAAACTTGATGCAAATGAGAGCCCTTACGGATTTCCTGAAGGGTTAAACGCATTGAAATCTATTAAAACGAATAGATACCCTGATCCAGAGGCAAAGGCTCTCAAAAGACTTATTTCAAGAGATTTTGGTGTAAAGCCACAAAATATACTCCAGGGAAATGGGTCGGATGAACTGATTTATTATCTCATAACAACCTTTGGCGGCCCGGTGCTTTATCCGGTACCGACTTTCTCAATGTATGGAATTATTGCTCAGGCAATTGGTGAAAAGAAGATAGGAATACCCCTCAATAAAGAGTTTGACCTTGACCTTAAAAGAATTCTTGAGGCAATAAAAAGGCAAAAACCTAAGGTAATCTTTTTAAGTTCCCCGAATAACCCTACTGGAAACTGTTTTTCCTCAGCGAAGATTTTAAAAATAATCGAATCAACTTTATCACTATCTGTAGTAGTGGTTGATGAGGCATACCAGCCATTTTCGAGCAGGAAGGGATTTCTCCCTTTGCTGAAGGACTATAAAAACCTTGTGATTATGAGAACACTGAGCAAAATCGGGCTTGCAGGATTGAGAGTTGGATTTCTGATCGCTGATGAGGAGATTATCAATGAGGTGAATAAAGTCAGGCTTCCATTTAATCTCAATTCCCTTTCACAGACAGTTGCTACTGAGTTATTGAAAAACAGAAAGGCTATGCAATCATGCATAAAATTAATCATCTCTGAGCGGGAGAAGCTTCTTAGTGGACTGGAAAAGATTAACGGTATAAAACCCTATCCCTCAGAAGCGAATTTCATATTATTCAGAGTCAAAGATACTGACACGGTATACAAAAGACTCTTAAAGAAAAGTGTACTTGTAAGAAATATGAAAGGCGTTGTTGATGGTTGTTTAAGGGTGACGGTAGGAACACCAGAGGAGAATAGGATTTTTCTTAATACGTTGAAAGAAATTCTCAGTATTTCAAAAAGTTGATAGGGAGGCAATGAATGAGAACAGCAAAGATTGACAGGAAAACAAAAGAGACTGATATACGAATAACAATCAGTCTTGATGGCGAAGGAAAGTACGCCATAGACACCTCTATCCCCTTTCTTGATCATATGCTTTCTTTGATGTGCAAGCATGGGATTTTTGACATGAAACTGAAGGCAAAAGGTGACATTGATATAGATTTCCACCATACTGTTGAGGATATCGGTATTGTTCTCGGTAAAGCGGTAAAGCAAGCACTTGGTAATATGAAAGGGATATCAAGGTATGGACAGGCTTCTGTACCGATGGATGAGGCACTTGCATCGGTCTCGCTCGATATTAGTGGAAGGCCATATCTTGTGTATAAGGTTGAATTTCCGAAGAGAAGCAAGATTAAGGATTTTGATATAGATTTAATTGAAGATTTTCTACAGGCCTTTATAAGTCACAGTGGTATAACTCTCCATGTCTCTGTCCTTTATGGCAGGAACTCACATCATATGATTGAGGCGATATTCAAAGCATTAGGGAGGGCACTGAGGAATGCAGTTTCTATTGATCAGAGGATGAGGGGAGTTCCGTCAACAAAAGGGAAATTATAGGACAGATGATGTAAATGCTGAGTAAGAAAGATATGCCATTCTTTAAGTTTGATGGGAGTATTATAGCCCTCGTTGCTGAAAAGATAGTTTTTTACCTGAGGATGATCAGATTTTCACACTCTATTTTTGCTCTTCCCTTTGCA
Source organism: Nitrospirota bacterium (assembly GCA_029883145.1). Lineage (GTDB taxonomy): Bacteria > Nitrospirota > Thermodesulfovibrionia > Thermodesulfovibrionales > SM23-35 > VGWZ01. The sequence goes on along the minus strand of JAOUJR010000125.1, from coordinate 2,134 downwards.
TTTACCGGAGCAGTTATCGCTGCAGGAGGAATTCCTTCACTGAGAGAGATGGCATGGATTACTATTGCAATGGCAGGAGCAAGGTCAGGTGCAATGGGGCTTAACAGGATCATTGACAGAAAGATTGATAAGGCAAATCCAAGAACCAGTAACAGAGAACTCCCAAGAGGGGTTATTAAATTATCTGAGGCAGTTTTATTTACAGCAGTTGCCTTTGCCATATTTGTTTTTGCTGCATATATGTTAAACCCGTTGTGTTTTAAACTTTCACCAATTGCTCTTGCTGTGCTTTTTATTTATTCCTACACAAAAAGGTTTACCTGGGCTTATCATTTTGTCCTGGGATTGGCACTCTCTGCCGCACCTCTCGGAGCATGGATAGCTATAAGAGGTACGCTTGATATAGAGATAATCCCAATAGGGATTGCTGTTGTATTCTGGCTTGCGGGTTTTGATACGCTCTATGCCTTACAGGACATAGATTTTGATAAATCCCATGGCCTTTACTCAATACCAAAAAGATTCGGCATTAAAAGGGCACTTATCCTTTCGAGGTTATTCCATCTGACGTCATTTTTTATGCTTGTATTTTCGGGTATCCTGTTTAAACTTGGAATATTTTACTGGATAGGAATGATCGTCATTGCAGGGTTATTCATCTATGAACATTCCCTTGTTAAGGAAAATGATTTGAGCAAGCTTGATATGGCATTTTTCAATATGAACGGGTATATAAGCATGGCAGTCTTTATTTCTACACTGTTGGACTATTTCTTTTAAACGTGAAAGAGAGACAATCTATTGTGGTGAAGGAGGCAACACCTTGAAGGGGCTGAAGAATTCTAAGAAGCGCTGGATAAATTTCATTCTCCTGCTTATTGGGATAGGTATTATTGTGTATTACAGTGTATGTGAAGAATCTTGTGCATACCTGAAGGGGACTATTTTCGGCATAGAACTGAAATATCTCGGACTCTTTTATATGGGGATGCTTATTGCTTTCAATTTTCTTAAAAGAGAATTAATTATCTTATCATTGCTCTCTTTAGGTATTGGGGCTGAAATATACCTTATCGGGTTTCAGATAGTGAGCGGTGAATACTGTTACTATTGTCTTGGATTTGGTGCTGTTGTTGTTTTTTTATTTATATTGAACTTTAAATATTCTAAAAAAGCTATTATAGGCATTTCTATAATTACTGGTTTCATTCTGTTTGTAGTGTTATTTAAAGGGATGGTTACTCCGGTGTATGCAGATGAAATTGTTTTACCTTCCTTTGGTAATGGCAAGATAGAAATACGATTATACACTGACTATTTCTGTGGTCCTTGCAGGGCATTGGAACCCAAATTAGAACCCCTCATTAAAGATTTGCTGAAAAAAGATATTATAAATATTATATTTATTGATACACCAGTTCATACCCATACCAAACTCTATTCGAGATTTTTTCTTTACAGTTTAAAAGAAAAAAAAGAAATCAATCATGTGCTTCGTGTAAGAACTGTCCTTTTTGAAGCTGCAAAGAATAAGATAACCGAACAGGAGAAATTAGAAGAATTCCTGAAGAATAAGAAGATTAGACTTAAACCATTTGATGTGACGACTACTCTTAATATATACAGTAGTTTTATTAAGGAAGACAAAATCAATGCAACGCCTACATGTGTGATATTCAAAGGTAATAAAAAAGAAACCTTCAAAGGTTATGCTGATATCTTAAAAACCTTTGAAAGTCTAAGGTGAAGCCCGAACTATCCGCTTTCTCATTTCCTCTGCAAAAAAGAGTAAAAATGCAAAGGGTATAAGCACGAGCCAGGTATTTAATTGGATAGGATAGGTTGAGAATATTTTGTTGCCAGCGGAATGATAAACGATAAATAATTGCAGGAGAATTTCGAATGCGATACCTGCAAAGATTAACTTGTTTGAAAAGATGCCAATGTGAAAAACAGATTCCCTGGAAGACCTGCATACAAAGACATTTGCAACCTGTGTCACTATTATAGCGGAAAGACACGCTGTTGTTGCTTGAATGTAGAGGATGTCAGATGGAGAAAGCATCGTTCCCCAAGTCCATCCGCCATTATATAAAACCCAGAAAAATCCGAACATACACGCGATGGCTTCTAT
>JAOUJR010000124.1 GCA_029883145.1 Nitrospirota bacterium | reverse complement strand
GGGGGAAGTACATTCTCATTCCTTATACCTGTGACTTCACCTGTTGAGCCAGCAAAGCCAGAGACTGTAGAAGCAGTAAGTCTGACTTTCCCATGGATGAAGGAAGAGGCACCGCTCATCCTTGTCGTAGAAGATGATTTGCCCACTGCAGAGCTTCTCACCCTTCACCTCACACAATCAGGGTATAAGGTCGCCCATGCATTTGATGGCGAAGAAGCCTTAGAGAAGGCAAAGAACCTGAAGCCTTTTGCCATCACCTTAGATATTATGCTTCCTAAAAAAGATGGGTGGGAGGTGCTGCAAGAGCTTAAGAGTGACCCAAAAACAGCTTCAATTCCTGTAATCATCCATTCAATAGTCAATAATAAAGAGCTTGCCTTCGCACTCGGTGCAACAGATTATCTCCTTAAACCTCTCGAAAAAGAGGAGCTCATTTTAAAACTTGAAGAGATAACCGTTGCCAAAGGCAGGAAGGTACTTCCAATCTCTCTCTTGATAATAGAATCAGAGGATAAAGTAACAAACTACCTTAAAGAAATATTTGAGCCCCAGGGATTTCTTATCTATACTGCACCTAATGGAAAGAGAGGAGTAGAGCTCGCAACAGCATTAAGACCAGGTGTCATATTGCTTGATTTCACGCTTCCTGATATGCTCTGTTTTGATGTAATAAAGGATATAAAGGAAAATCCTTCGACAAAAGACATCCCTATATTTATACTCACTGAAAGAGATATATCTGTTGAGGACAGAATCAGCCTTGTAGGAAAGATAGAAAGAATTGTCCAGAAACAGGCCTTCGATAAAAAAGAATTAGTCGGACATATTAAAGAACTTGAGATGCTTTATCCGAGAAGGGCAGGGCTGATAGATGATCTCACAGGTCTTTTCAGCCATGGGTATTTCCAAATTCGGCTTGCACAGGAAGTAGAAAGGGCAACGAGATACAAGCTTCCATTAAACCTTCTCGTTCTCGATATAGACTTCTTTGGACAATATGTAAAAGAGCATGGAGAATATCATGGTAATTTAGTGTTAGAAAAGGTCGCTGAACTTCTCAGAAAAAACATAAGGGGTTCTGATGTCGTTGTACGGTATGGAGGAGACTCCTTTGCGATCATACTTCCGAACACGGTGATCACAGCCGGACTCTCACTGAGTAACCGGTTCAATGCAATTATAAGAAACTACCCGTTCCTCTACGAGGAATCTCAGCCAAAAGGCCGATTAACAGCAAGTGTCGGCCTTACCTTCCTTGATAACCAGAAAACAGAAGAGTTTATTTTATGTGCTGAAAAAGCCCTGGCCCATGCCATAAAGAAAGGTGGTGACAGGGTCGAGGTTTTCGCAAGAGAGCAGGATGAGACAGAAGAAGTTACGTGGACATGAGTCTTTCTACGATACTTTTGAAAGTCCAATAGGGACACTTTATCTTATATTTACCGGCAAAAATCTTGGTGGAATCGATTTTAGTAAGCCGAGAGAGATACTTCCAAAGGGTAAAGCACCTCCTTTAATAAAAAAAGAACTCAAGGAATATTTTGAAAATGGCAGGGAAGAATTCACACAGAAAATAGGGTTTACTACAGGTACTGAATTTGACAGAGAGGTATGGCTTGCGCTCAATGAAATACCCTATGGAGAAACAAGAACATATAAATGGCTTGCAGAAAAAATCGGCAGACCAAATGCCTTTAGGGCAGTTGGTCAGGCACTGAGCAGAAATCCCCTCCCTATAGTACTTCCATGTCATCGGATTATCGAATCTGATGGCTCAATCGGCGGTTACTCTCCAGGCGTTGATTTCAAAAGAAGACTCCTTGAGATTGAGTACTACATGAAGTTATCAAAGAAAAGTTAATCTGAATTTATCATAAAATCCTGACTTCAATAGCAGGGCATAATATTTTCGCTCATTCTCGGGCTGATGCCCTCCGAGGTAAATTCTTTCTTTGAAAGAATTTAAATCCGCTCAAATACTATGCCCTACTGTATTACAATTCAAATCAGATAAAGGGTTGAACCCGAACAAGGGGAGTTTATTTTGATTCGGAAATCGAGCCGTATACGTTCTACAGAGTATTTTAGACAGAAATGGCGTTAGGTGGAATCTCAGAAAAATATTGAAAATTTTTCAAATTCTGGTATTATTAATTTCATGGAAATAAAGATTGGTAAGATAACGCACTTTTATAACAAAATAGGTGTGGCAGTTGTTGAGCTCTCAGAACCCCTGCAGGTCGGAGACACTATACACATCAGTGGACATGCGACTGACATTACACAGAAGGTAGAATCCATGCAGATGGAGCACCAGAATATCGCAAGAGCAGAAAAAGGTCAGTGCATAGGGATGAAAGTCAGCGGGGAAGTGAGAGAAAAGGATATTGTCTATAAGGTCACTGATTAGCACGCTCTCGAACACTCTGCCACACTCTGTCCTTCAAGTCGTAAATCAAAATACACTTATCTCCACATATGAGATAGGGATGGGGGATAATGAGGTATGAATGAAATAGTTGTTTTTATCACTGTTTCAAATGAGGATGAAGCAGCAAGAATCGCAAGGACTCTCGTAGAATCGAGACTCGCAGGTTGTGTGAATATCATCAAAAATATCCGTTCTCTCTATAGCTGGCAGGGGAAAATAGAAGACGAACCCGAAGTCCTGATGATTACAAAAACTCAGAAGGCCCTGTTTAATGCCCTTTCAGATAAAGTCAAAGAACTCCATAGCTATTCAGTCCCTGAAATAATCGCAATTCCTATAGTTGAGGGCTCCGAAGACTACCTGAAGTGGCTGAGAGAGGTTACGGGGTAAGAGATGTTCCACGTGGAACATTGGAGGAATCGAGGTTATCAAGGCGATTTTGTTCAAATTTATGAAAGGCAACATTACTAAAAAGGAGTAGTGATGAGAAAATTTTTTCTGACCTGTTTAATCTGTCTCATTGCAGGAGTTGTTTACGCAAGCGACATTAGAGTATCCGTGAGTGAAGTAAGGGATACGAGGACAACCGGACATTTCTCAGGGATGGAAATAAAATTGAAGGTGATGGGTGACATCATTTCTGACGCAAAGGGTTTGAAACTGAAAATCACCAAAGCGATTGACGATACCGACAGGGACTTGTTGAAAGATGATAGAGGCAAAGAGGATTTTACCAAACCTGATGAGTACAACATAGGACAGGCTGAGGTTGAGGTCAAACTGAAAAATCCATCACGTAAAGCTATTACAATTAAGGAATTAATCGGCGAGATGAGCATGTTTATACCGAAAAACGATCCTGACGCTACTGCGACAATAAATAACTTCATGACTCAAACAGGCAAACCACTGTCAGACACAGCACTGAAGGAAGCACAGGTAGAAGTCACTATTTTAACAAAAAGTCAGTATGATGAGATTAAAGAAATGAAGAAAAAGGAAGCAAAAGAAAAAGAAGGAGACTTAGCAAAAGAATTTGGTGAGGCAATGGTCCAGGCTTTCAGCTCATTGTTTGGAAGCATGATGGAAGTCGGAGAAAATAGCGTTATTTTGAATATCAAAGACCCTGAGTCAAAGATAGTAGCAATAGAATTCATTGATGAAAGTGGGAAGAAGATAAATAATATCTCATCGATGAAGATGGGAGATGTCAGGGTGTTTGAATTTGAAAAACCTATGACACAGAAAGCACGGATGGCAATATTTATGGTAACACCCAAGTCTTTAATAAAAACTCCGCTAAAGTTAGCTGACATCGCCCTGCCATAGAGAGTAAGATGTAACTCAATCACTTTGGGGGTAGGCATAACAGGTAACAGGTCATGCAAGCTGTCTCCGATACGTTTAATACAGTACATCTGCTGGTGAGAAAGATTTTAATGTTCCACGTGGAACTTTGGGAGGAAGAACTGAGCCTTCAGATAGAGTTGATATATTTTAAGCAGTTCGGATATGAACGAGTGTGGCCAAAAGATCGTCATTATAATACTATAAATGCTATTGCACTTCTTTTGGCCTTGAACATGAGGGAGCATTTTCCATATTCAGGCTAACCACCTGTGTTTTGAAGAGGGAGTTTAATAACCCAATAAGCATACAAAGGACTCGATAGAATTGAAGCCATATTTCACAGGAGACACATATGACACCCCTGACAGCACTCCCCGTTTTCTCATGGATAGACTGTTTCTGGGTAGCCGCTGGTTTTTTGTGGGTGGATATATTGGAGAGATTATAAGAAGCAGATCACTGGCAGTTAAGAACACCTATAACAGAGAGGCATGGGCAGAGTCTTCATACAGAATCCTCAAGTTAATTGAGGGATGTGGCGGCCGTTTTCACATGAGCGGGTTGAACAACCTGCGTTCCGTTTCAGGGCCGGTTGTATTCATCAGCAACCACATGAGCATACTCGAAACCTTCGTGCTTCCGTGCATGATTGTACCCCTCATGGAGGTCACGTTTGTGGTCAAAGAGAGTTTAGTCAGACATTTTTTATTTGGACCTGTGATGAAGTCGCGGAACCCTATTGTGGTAAAGAGAATAAATCCCAGGGAAGATTTCCAGGTCGTTATGAATAAAGGCAAGGAACTTCTCTCAAAAGGTGTCTCTATAATCATATTTCCTCAAAGCACCCGAAATGCTGTTTTCAACCCCGAAGAATTCAACTCTTTAGGTGTCAAATTGGCAAAAGCTGCTGGAGTACACATTATACCTGCAGCCCTTAAAACGGATTTCTGGGAAAACGGAACATATCTCAAAGATATAGGTCCTGTAAGTCGAAATAAGCCGATTCATATTGTTTTTGATAAACCTATGGAGATAACGGGTAGCGGAAAAGACGAACACAAACAGATTGTGCAGTTTATAGTGAATAATCTTCAGCAATGGGGAGCTACAATCAAGGGGAAAAACTGAAGACATGGGAAACGTCACCTGTCAGCAGTACAAGAGGAAATGTGCACGTTCTGATTCTCATCAGGATTTCTTTTCCAGAGACATCATAAAGACTTCTTAAATACTCTATCTGCCCGTGACTTTATAAGTTATACGGTTTAAAACGTAATACCGAAATCAGGAAAGAGGCCAGAGAGTTCGCGGACCTTGTTGCTGAGGAGCATGATCCCGAAAAGAATAAGTATAATCCCGCTGAAAACCATGATCCATCGCATATATTTAGCAAGCTTTTTTGAATAACTGAGAAAGGAATTGATCGCAAGAGCTGATATAAAAAAAGGTATCGCAAGGCCGAAGGAATAGACTAAGAGGAGCTTGAATCCATAGAGGGCAGATGCCTTTGAACTTGCATAAATGAGTATTGTGCCAAGTATCGGGCCGATGCAGGGTACCCAGCCTACTGCAAATGCCATCCCTACAAGAAACGATCCAATATATCCCGATGGCCTTCCTCCTATGTTGATTTTAAATTCCCTCATGAGAAAATTGAGTTTCAGGATACCTGCAACAAACAAACCGAATATGATGACTATAATACCGCCGATTATTCTTATATAATCCATATAGTCAAATAAAAGCCTGCCTACCCCGGATGATGATACACCCAGAGCGATAAATATCGAGGAAAAACCAAATATGAATGCGAGCGAATGCGTAATTGTCAGGTATCTTACTCTTTTTCTATCTACCTCTGCGGTAAGGTCTTCAAATGAGATACCAGTAATAAAGGATACATAAGATGGAACGAGTGGGAGAACACATGGGGAAAGAAATG
>JAOUJR010000123.1 GCA_029883145.1 Nitrospirota bacterium | reverse complement strand
GCGTTTTAGGAATATATGGATCATTATAATCAATTTTTGCCCCCTTATTTTTAAGAAGCTTAATAAGTTCAAGTGAAGGAGACTCCCTTACATCATCTACATCCTTTTTATATGCCAACCCAAGAATAAGTATCTGTGAACCCTTTATACTCTTTCCGCGTTTGTTAAGAGCATCTGCAACTTTGTTGACGACATACAGAGGCATTGAGATGTTTATCTCACCAGCTAACTCTATAAACCTTGTGGGGAAACCATATTCTCTCGCTTTCCATGTGAGATAAAATGGGTCTATTGGTATACAATGTCCACCAAGGCCGGGACCAGGAAAGAATGCTTGAAAACCAAAAGGTTTTGACTTTGAGGCTTCTATAACCTCCCAAACATCAATCCCCATTCTGTCGAAAAGCATCTTCATCTCATTTACAAGTGCAATATTGACAGCCCTGTAAATGTTCTCAAGAAGTTTGGTAGCCTCCGCGGCCTTTGTTGAAGATACAGGTACCGTCCTTGCAACAATTGAATCATAGAGTGCCTTGGCAACTTTCAAACAATTCTGGCTATACCCGCCCACAACCTTGGGAATTGAATGAGTTGTAAAACGTTTGTTAGCAGGGTCTTCTCTTTCAGGTGAGTAGGCAAGATAAAAGTCTCTGCCAGCTCTAAGCCCTGTTTCTTCGAGTACCCTTCTCATATCCTCATCTGTTGTGCCAGGATACGTAGTAGATTCAAGAACAATAAGTTGCCCCTTACGGAGATATCTCGCAATGGTCTTTGTTGTATTAAAGACATATGACAGATCAGGCTCTCTGTTTTTATTAAGTGGTGTTGGAACACAGATAATAATGCAATCAATATTTAAGAGCTTTGAAAAATCCGTTGTAGCTTCGAATCTTCCATTTGTTAAAAGTGTTTTTACATTTTCCGATAGGATATGTTTTATATAGCTTTTACCACTGTTGAGCATAGCCACCTTTTGTGAGTCCACGTCAAAGCCTGTGACATTAAAACCAGCCCTGTGAAATTCCATGACAAGCGGAAGCCCGACATAACCGAGACCTATAATGCCAACATGTACTTTTTTCTTTATTATCTTCTTAAATAATATATTTATGGTACCTATTTTGTTAACTGTCATTATCCACTCCTCATATTATACTCCGTAAATCCAGACCCACAAAAATTTTGAATATTCCGTAAAAACCGTAGCCCTGTCTCTTTTCCTTTTCTACCATTGCTCAAAGGCAAACCAACTTTCTTGGCTCTCTTGCTGTGAGAATTTGGAACCCCGCTTACCCCATATCCCCTCCCTAGGCAATATAGGAAATTATATCAAATAAAAACCTTTTTTTGTCAATAACTTTTGGCTTTTAGACATAAACCAGGAGGTTAAAAGTTGATGCTTATAACCATTAATTTTTACCAGATATGTAAATGTCTCTTATAAAATAACATCATTTTGAAGTAAGGGTAAAGTCCCATTTCAGCCACCAAATATGATACATTGGTGGGATGACAAAACGACATAAGTGTCCTCGATGCAATCATACGAAAACCTATGTAATACGCAGGCAAAAGCGGCAATGCCTGAGGTGCAAATACGAGTGGCAACCGAACCGTTTGCCCCTTCGATTGACGGAATCGCAATGGCACTCTCTTCTGATGCCATTTTTCAGGGGTCTTTCGAGTCACGATATTGCTCAGGAGACAGATCTTGAACAAAAGCGCGTACTGAGGGCGTTGCTGGTGGTGCGAAGAGTTATGGCGAAAGATATTCCTGCTGTGTTTAGTGGAACGGTTGAGGTCGATGAGACGTACCTGGGAGGACAATGGAAAAACAAACGGAGATCTCAGCGAATTGGTCTTGTAAAACGAGGCCGGGGAACTCAAAAGACTCCCGTGTTTGGGATCTGTGTAGAAGGGGAAAAGTATGGGCAGAGATCGTGCCTGATGTAGAAGCAGCGACCCTTAGTCCTCTTATAAAGCAGCGTGTGAAGCGGGGTTCTACGATATGCTCTGATACGTGGAAGAGCTATACAGGAATAGCTGCTAAAGGTTATGTGCATCGTATGGTAGAGCATGGTAAGGGTGAATACTCTGATAGTAAGGGCAATCATATAAATGGCCTTGAGGGATTCTGGGGATATTTGAAACGGAGACTTGCTGCAAAGGGGGGTATTCGCAAAAAACGCCTTCCTCTGTATCTTGCTGAATATGTTTGGAGATATAATCATAGAATAATGTCCGTTCATGAGAAAACTGATAAAATGTTATTTCTTCTTAGAAGCATGTTATTATCTAAAAATCTTGTGGCTTGAATGGTACTTTACCCTGAAGTAATAAATAGAAATGATGTAGTGGATGGGACCTGTCCCCCGAAAATTGTGCCACTTGTAATTAGAGTGTTGGCATAATAGAACACTCAAAGCAAGGAGGTGCGAAGTGAAAAAGAGCAGATATTTGGAAGAACAGATTATCGGTATTCTGAAGGAAGCTGAGGCTGGTATATCGGTAACAGAGTTATGTCGCAAGTATGGAATCAGCGATGCCACGTATTATAACTGGAAGGCGAAATACGGGGGAATGACCGTAAGCGAAGCAAAGAGGCTAAAGCAATTAGAGGATGAAAACAGGAGACTAAAGCAGATCGTAGCTGATTTAACACTTGATAACCAAGCATTAAAGGCGGTGATCTCAAAAAACTTTTAAGGCCCAAGGCACGGAGGGAGGCGGTATTGTTCATCATAGGATGCTTTGGGCTGAGTCAACGGAGGTCGAGCGAACTTGTTGGACTGAACCGGAACACCCTGCGGTACCAACCCAAGGCAGGGGACGATGAAGAACTTCGAAAGCGATTGAGGGAACTGGCTGAAAAGAGACGGCGATTTGGATGTCGGAGACTGCATGTAGTACTGAAACGAGAGGGATTGGTGGTCAATCACAAGCGTACAGAGCGTCTATATAAAGAAGAGAAACTTTCATTGAAGATCAGGAAGAGGAAGAAGGTGGCCTCTCAGGGGAGAGTTGAGCTTTCGCAAGCGAAGAGGTCTAATGAGCAATGGGCAATGGACTTTGTTTCTGATGCATTGAGCAACGGTAGGCGATTGAGACTCCTGCCGATTATTGATACCTACACACGGGAGTGCCTCAGGATAGAGGTAGATACCTCGATTGGGGGCAAGAGAGTCACAGCGGTATTAAACCAGATCGTGTCTACACGGGGATTACCTGAAAACATTGTAGTTGATAACGTACTAACTCAAGAAGTCAAGTTTTACTCAGGACGCAACAATCCCTTGCTGAACAACAGCTGATTTCAAACAACCCCAAGTGACTTCCACTGTTCATAGGAAACCCTTATTTACCATAGTGATACAAGGTCCATCTTGTGGCCTTAACCGTACCTAAAACAATATGAGTTCCAAGTGGAAGATCCAATCATTATCTACGAGGTCAATAATGCCTCAACGGCCCGTAGCGAAGGGATTTTTCCACTTGGTATCGCTGACTCATAAAAGCAGCGATAATCGGTACCTGTTTTAATTACCGAATAGGCGACCCGTGCCATCTTGGCTGCCACCGCAGTATACGCCTTACGCTTCAGGTCTTTGTTGACTGAATCAGCCTTGATGTAATTTTCATATTTTTGCCGAAAGGTATTCTCACGCATACGGATAGCAACTGTGGCAGCAAGCCAAAAGGCAATTCGTAAACGGCTATTGCCTCGTTTCGAGAGCTTTGTTATACCTCGGAACCTTCCGGACTGTTCTGTTGACAGATTCAGTCCGCAATATTTCAGAAACTTTTTGTAGTGGCTAAATCGTCGAATGTCACCCGTCTCAGCCAAAACGGTAAGAGCTGTAATGGGTCCGATGCCAGGTATTGTCTGCAAACGATAATAATCCTCGTTGTTTTCCATATAACGATCGGCTTGCTGCTCGATTTGCTGTCGTATTTTGCAAAGATCGATATGTTCCTGCAAGATCAGACGAAACATCCTGACAGCTTCTGAATCTTCCACGACAGGCAGCCCTATACTGTGGTGTGCCGTTTCATAGAAATCTGTCAACCAAGCGGTTTTACTGACCTTCCGGCCAACAGTGTCCCATGCCTTAGATATGAACTCTTCTTTTGAGTATTTGACTACTGAAGCTGGGACAGGAAATCTCAGGAGAAGATTGGAAAACCACTTTGCCCTTGAGCTGTGAAAATACTTTTGGGCCTCAGGGAAATAAAGGGGCAGGTAATGGGTCATCATGCTATGCTGCACTTTTACTTTGCGAAGAGAGACCTGATAATAGGCTTTAGAGAGCTCCTGGATTTCGTTGAAGTTGTGGATCATAGGATCGCAATAGGTATGACTCACACCGGTCTTTAGCATATGCAGAATTACTTAGGCATCTTTAGGGTCGTTCTTGTCCCACGAGTTGTACAGAGCTTCTCGAGTCTTGGCTGCAGCCAAAGAGGAAACCTGTCTGACGGCAAACCCCTCTTTCTCAAGATAATATGCCAGAGGACGATGATAGTTGCCCGTAGCTTCAAAGCCTATGAGGCAGGGGACATCAAGGCTCTTCAAGTATGAAGTGAACTCTTGATAGTCCTCAAGCTTGTTGGCAACCTTGAACTTCCTTTTGCCACCTTCAGGTAACTGGACCAAAACGTCATTCCTGGCTTTTGCGATATCAATTGCTACCAAAACTGTTGACTCCATGTTATAAATAGACTGAGTCATGGTTGGATTACCTCCCTTTGATTGAATTGTGGTGATTCTATTCTATGGGATGTTGTATCCGACTGTGACTCTTTCCGAATATACTACGGCCCAGAGTTTATCAGTAATGCTTTAGATGAGTGGGCATATATTCGTGGGATAAAACTGCACTTCATCCGTCCTGGAAAACCTGTTGAAAATGCTTACATTGAGAGTTTTAATGGACGGTTCAGGGATGAGTGTCTCAATCAAAATTGGTTCATGAGCATAGAATATGCCCGACAGGTCATTGAAGAATGGAGGATAGATTATAATCAGGAAAGACCGCATAGTTCCCTGGGAGATTTAACACCGAATGAATTTTTCAGACTTGAGGAAGAAAAAGCATTGGTATACTCTATTTATTAATGGCACAACGAATGGGGGTAGATCCAAAAAGCGGAAATATTGTAGGAACACTGGATATGTTAGCTACTTCGACAGAAAAAGCTCTAAAGGAAAAGAAGAAAATTATTTATTTCATCATGAACATTGATAAAGGCTTTTACCAAAAAATAAGATATTAGAATGATTTGAATAGGAACGATATAAAATCCCTATTTGAAATGATGGAACCGTTCCTTATTTAAGTGCACTCTTCCAAGATATATATTTATCTATAAATGATTAGAGATATGTTGTATGAACTAAGAATTAAGGAAAAAATCCAAACTATGGGCAAGTAAAACTTATTCAACAAAGAGAAGTTCAATTATATGGAAGTCTATTCAAATTTAAAAAATGCAGGGGTTCTTTAAATGTTTTTAAATGGTATTAAGATAGCTTGAAGAAATCGTAATATTTGCAACATATGGATTTTATTATGAATATTAATAGAATGGCTGGGGCTCATAACCCGAAGGTCAGTGGTTCAAATCCACTCCCCGCCACCAACGACAACAAGGGTTTTAGATTAAGGGCTGTCAGAGCCTTAAGCTCTGACAGCCTCAAGTGTTTTAATAGGACAGTTCCGCTTCTGCGTAAGATG
>JAOUJR010000122.1 GCA_029883145.1 Nitrospirota bacterium | reverse complement strand
GAGGGTGCGAGACCTGCATCTACCCTCGGCGCAATTCCTATTATGAACATTGCAATAGCGAGATAACACGCTACGTACTTCATAAACGGCATCTTCATCTCATTCACCTCCTTTTTTGTTTTTTAACTTCATTAATAAAATGTAAGTTTTTACTGTTTCTCTCCAAAAAGTTCTTCATCCTGTTTATTTTTCATTCGTTTCACAAGTTGTTCATAGGAATTCGCACGGATAATTTTACTAAATTGATTTCTATAGTTATTTACGAGACTTACACTCTCTATGACCACATCATACACATCCCATTTATTATTCTTCTTCTTGAGAAGCTTATATTCAATGGGTATTTCAACATTCCTTTTTGTGATTATTTTGGTCTTTACTACAGCATATCCGTCATCTATCTTTTCATCTGTATAGATAATCTTTTCATCTGTATAGGTTTCTATCTTTTTAATATACGACCTTTCAAGGAGATTAGAATATAATGAAACAAACTCTTTTTTTTCTTCAGGTGTTCTTTGTTTCCAATGCAGGGCAAGGGAACGTTTTGCCATCTCTTCAAAATCAAATTTTTCTCCGACTGCTTTGCGTATTGCAGTCCGGCGTTCTTTTGACTTCCCGGGTTTTTTCAATTCCTTATTATTTAAAATATCAAGAACCTTATCTACGGTTTGTCTCACCTGATCTGTTGGTACCCCGGCATAGGCAGTTCCTAATAGGGATAATGACAATATAAAAGAAAATAGCACCAGACAAAACAGTTTTACATTCTTCATAATTCCTCCTGTTATTTTAGTTCCTTAAGGTCTGTGCCTGTTGCATACAAAAGGGTTGCGTACGAGAGTTTATGATTGTAAAGAGACTTCAGATAGCTTGACTTTGTGAGAGCATATGCGCTCGCAGCATCAGTAATTTCTTTTGCTTCACCAATACCCATATCATAGTTTGCAATTGCAGAGACAAGCCACTTCTTTGCATTCGTGTAAGCCTTTTTAGTCTCTAATATATTCTTTTTTGCCTCTTCTAAATCAAGGTATGCCTTCCTTACCTGAAGCGGAATTGCCTCATCAGCAAACCTCTTTTTTTCTAAGAGTTTGGCGTATTCTGCCTCTGCCTCATGCACCCTTCCCTTTGTAATACCAAAGTCAATAGACCACTTGAGTCCTAAATAGGCTGCAATGAATCTATCTCCGAAAATGTCAGAGACATAGGGGTTTTTTAACCTGTCCCTGTTTGTCGCACCTGCGATATATCCCGTTGCACCGAGAAAAATATGGGGATAATAATTACTTTTTTCAACCTCAATAAGGGCGCGTTTCGCATTGAGGCCTTCATGAAGCTGAACAAATTCCGGTCTGAGAACAGGAGTTATTTCCGGATACGTATTCAGTTCATCAGGCACCTGCTCTTCAGGGGTAAGTGAAGAATCAGCAGTATCAAATTCAGTACCTCTGGGCAAGCCCATGCTTGTTCTAAGGGCATCCTTTACAAGGGCAATTCCTTTTTCTATCTCATTGAGATTCTTCTCTGCCTCACCCAGAACCGCCCTGAATTTATAGAGATTAATCTCATCTGCCCATGGAGAGTCAGCCTCGAGTTGTTTTTCTGTCTTCTCTATGGAACGGGTAAGCTCATCATGTATCTCGAGGACAAGGTTTTTCATATCCTTTGCAAGGAGAAGACCATAATAGAGTTCCTTTGTCCTTAAAATAATATCTGAGGTCTTTTTGTCTACCCCTGCCCTTGCTACTTTTATGCCGCTTGAGGCAGCGCTTTTATAACTGCTAATTTTACCAAAAGTATAAATGGGCTGTACCACATTGAGAGTAAAACTCCCGAAGACACCGTTAATGGAGCTGTCGGAAATGTCAGTTTTCAGAAATTCGTCCTTTCTTGCTTCCGGTGATGGTCCTGTTAATGCAATAATTTCTATTTGAGGATAATCTGCTGAATCAGCCTGCATCTTTTTTGATTTGTACACTTCTTCTTCATAGCGTGATTCTCCGATTTCAGGGCTTACCTCCACAGCCTTTTTTATACACTGTTTGAGGTCAAAAACAACTTTTCCCTTCTCTTTTTCCAAGCTGTCCTGACCATATACAGGAATAAGGAGCGTGATAAAGAAAAGACATACAAAACACGCGGTAATAATATCATTCTTTTTCATGGAACCACCTACACCTTTCCAAATACATACTTTGATATTAACTCTTCAATATCGACGACAGATTCTGTTTCCCTTATTTTTCCGCCACTTGAAATAATTTTATCAGACCCTCCAGGAGTTATCTGTATATATTTCTCACCTATAAGTCCTTTTGTTTTTATGGACGCGATCGCATCTTCTTGAATTTTAACATTAGTGTTAATGACCATTTCAACATACGCTTGATAGTTCTTATCAAGTCGCAAGCTTTTCACCTTTCCCACCTCCACTCCAGCAATCTCAACAGCTGCACCTGGTTTAACTCCCCCAGCCTTTTCAAATTCAGCATAAACAGTATAATAGTTGCCACCTAAGACCTCGAGCTTTCCGAGCTTTACCGATATATACGCAAGAGAAATAATGCCTATTATTAAAAAAAAGCCAACCGCCAATTCAATATCAAATTTTTTCATTTATCAACCTCCTCAGGTCTAAAATGCCTCTATCGGTCCTTCCAGGCTTCCAGTTATGAACTGCCTGACTACTGGATTAGAAGAGTTTTTAATCTCTTCAGGAGTGCCGACTTCCACAATAGCACCGTCGTGCAAAAAAGCAACTCTATCAGCAACCTCGAATATCTCCGGGATTTCATGGCTTATCATTACCCCTGTGAAACCATACTTTTTATGGGTAGCCGTGATGAGCCTGTGTATATGGTGTAAAATAATAGGGTCGAGGCCTGTGGTAGGCTCATCAAAAAGCACTATCTTCGGCTCTGTTATCAGTGCACGCGCAAGAGCAACTCTTTTTTTCATTCCCCCGCTAATCTCAGCAGGATACTTGTTTTCCATACCTCCGAGTCCAACATCCTCAAGGGCATCCAGTACCCTTTCATCTATCATTCCCTTGCTCAACTTTGTTTTTTCTTTCAGTGGAAAGGCAACATTTTCATATACGGTAAGGGAATCAAATAATGCCCCACCCTGAAAGACTACACCTAATTTTTCCTTTATGGAGTCAATCTCTTTCCCTCTCAGTCCTATAATATCAACCCCTTCAATAATTATTTTACCTCTTTCAGGCTTAACAAGGCCGATGAGGTGTTTCAAAAGAACGCTCTTTCCTCCACCGCTTTCTCCAATGATCACCATTAACTCTTTCTCGGAGATCTGTAAATCTACTCCTTTTAAAACTCTCTGTCCGTCAAAAGATTTTTCGAGGTCAACAATTTTTATCATGTTTTTAATTTATTATAATAAAATAGAGCCAAGGAAATAATCCCATATGAGAATCATTACCGATGACATCACCACAGCCTCTGTTGTTGCTTTACTGACTCCTTCTGCACCATATCCAGTATAAAAACCTTTATAACAACATACCCATGATACGATTAATCCAAAACTTACTGATTTGTAAATGCCAATTCTTATATCCAACATGTCAACAAACTGCTCCATCTGAGAGAAATAGGTTCCTGAACTCAGGCCAAGGAGCTTTACCCCTACAAAATATCCCCCATATATGCCTATCACATCAAATATTGCAGTAAGCAAAGGGAAAACGATTATAGAAGCAACAATAGTGGGAACGATAAGATAGCGTATCGGGTTTAACGCCATTGAGATAAGGGCATCTATCTGTTCTGTAATTCTCATTATCCCTATTTCTGCGGTTAAGGCTGAGCCAGCCCTTCCCGTAATCGTTAACGCACAAAGAACAGGTCCTAATTCCCTTATAAGACTGAGGGCAACGGCAGGTCCAAGCATTGCTTCAGAGCCAACTTTCCTCAGGGTATGGAATATCTGGAGAGCGAGAACCATTCCTGTAAATGAGCCCATGAGAAGAATCACAACCATGGACTTAGTACCGATAAACCTTATCTGTTTTAAAAGCAGATTAAATTTAAAGGGTGGGATGAAAATAAAATAAATGGAATGCATCAAAAAAATAAACATATGACCCATTCCCCTCAGTGTTGAGAGGAACCATGAACCTATTGTCCTTACTATGTTTCTCATTATTGCACGTTGCCAGTATATATGAATCGTTTCGTTTCTGTTATCTTCATCAATTATCTTGAATAGTTTTTTGTTGATAATCTTAGCATATTCTGTAGTCTATAGAGTTCAAGGAGCCTCAATATCTATATATTTTCCTTGATCTACTCCCAAGAGATGTCAGGATTTCATATGGTATTGTATGAGATCTGTATGCAAGCTCACAGGCGGTTATTGATTCCTTTCCCTGTTGCCCGAGCATTATCACCTCGTCGTCTTCCCTGACATTTCTGATATCAGTAACGTCAATCATTGTGAGATCCATACATACCCTTCCCACAACAGGTACACGCCTTCCTCTTATAAGCACTTCAGCATTATTGGAAAAAAGTCTATTATAGCCGTCTGCATATCCAACGGGTATCACACCTATCCTGCTTTGCCTTCTTGTGATGAATGACCTTCCGTAACTTACTGGAGAGCCTGACGACACATTTCTTATGCAGAGGAGTTTGGTTTTGATTTTCATTGCAGGCATTAAGGTTACAGGGAGGATGCGGGGTGATTGAGAGGGATTTGAGTTCTCGCAAAGAGGAGAATACCCGTAAAGCATTATCCCTGGTCTCACCGCATCAAGATATGCCTCTTTAAACGTTAAGACTGCAGCGCTGTTTGCTATATGCGAAAATATTTTTCTATTCAAATTTTTGGAGACAGCCTCTCTTATCTTGTTAAATCTTTCAAGCTGGAGAGCTGCGAATGACTTATCTGTAAGGTCTGCATCTGAAAAGTGGCTTAAAAGTCCTGTTATTTCTACACCGTCCATCTTTGCAATTTTCTCTAAGTCATCAATGAGAGAGTTACTGCTTAATCCAATCCTGCCCATCCCGGTATCTACTTTTACGTGAATTTGTAATACGGTATTTCTTTTCTTTGCTTCAGTTGACAGAGAGAGCGCACCATCAATGGTATAAATAACCGGGATAAGCTTGAAGTCAAAAAATTCCCTTACCTCTTTTCGGTCAAACAATACAATGATCGGCGCAGTGATACCCGCATCTCTCAGTTTTACTGCCTCATCTATAAATGCGACTGCAAGACAAGAAGCACCTTCTTTAATGAATTTTTTTGATACCTTTACCGCACCGTGACCATATGCGTCTGCTTTAACCACAGCAATAATCTGACGGTTTTTAACAATTTTTCTTACGGCTCTAAAATTATGTGCTATCGCAGATAGATTAACCTCTGCAATTGCTCCTCTATTCACCTTCTTTTTTTTCTATTTCTTCTTTTTTCTTTTCCTGAGATGCATCTTTCTTCGGGGTCACATCTATTTCTTCAGGCTCAGACATGCCCTTTTTGAAATTTTTAATCGCCTGACCGATACCTTTGCCAATCTCAGGTAATCTTGTTGCACCGAACAGAACAATAACGATTACCAGTATGATAATCAGCTCCTGCATTCCTAAACCAAACATATCTCTCCTCCTATCTCCTTTTTGAAATCTTCAGGAGTATTTATGTTCACAAAGGACTTTCCCTTTGGGTCTATCGCCCTCACCTCCTCTTCCTTTATATAAAAGATGTTTATTTTCTGCAGAAATTTCCTCAG
>JAOUJR010000121.1 GCA_029883145.1 Nitrospirota bacterium | reverse complement strand
ACGTAAATAACGTCATCAAGGGGAGAGGGAAGCCGAGCCTTGATGCCATAGCAAAAATATGCGAGGTATTGGAAATCCAACCGAAGGAACTATTCATAAAAGAAGGAGATGTAGAAAGAAACATGAATATCCTTCGCACAGAATATGCAGGCACTCATATACAGATGGCATCAATTGCAGAGGAACTTGTAGATATTTTATTGAAAAAGAAGGTAATTACTTCAAATGACCTCTCAGCATTTGCACGAGAAATAATTAGCCGAAGGAAAACAATAAAAACAAAGCTTGAAAATAACTTTTCATAGAAAAGGTGAACAAATCATTTTAGCCCATCGAATGAACAATAGCTTGATTTCTATTTGAAATATTGCATAAAAGGATAAGATTTAAAAAGCTTAGTTAAGGAAGTTATTCGCACATTTCATTGTGGCAAAATTTGAAGTTCGCTTCTCTCATATTTCTGTAAATTGCACTTAAAGTCCAGCGCGTCTCATTGTAGTAAAATTGTAGCAGAATATATCCTATTTTACATAATATATGGAAAATATTGGAATCAACAGAACAATATTTTCTTTACGGAAATCAATAAGTTAAACCTAAATCCAGGCCAGAGGCCGTTTTGCTAAAAAGTGGCTTTGAACTGTCCTAAGTCCAGCGCGTCTGCCAGGTTCCGCCACTCTCGCATAGTTGATTGTAAAGGATTAATGAACGTCTGGTCAAATATTCTTCATTTGGAGTGAAGCAAAATTGAACACGCATATGGTGCTTATTTTCTATATGGTTTTATCAGTAATTCTCAATGGGTTATGGGCTCATTGAGTGCTTTTCCGGATGAAACTATTTTGAAAAGCTGCAACCGTGACGGTATAATATTGGAACAATGGTGGATATTGTTATATTCAGGCAAAAGTAAATTGCGATGAAGCAAAAAAGAGACAATGAACAGGTCATGCGGAATTTCGGAGTGCGCCAGGCCCGTCAGTTTCTCGCTATAGCGGTAATGCTGGTTCTCCTTTTATTTCTCGTTTTGCTCTATAAACACCCGGATCTCATCGGAGAATTCTCAAAGAATACTATCTTTGCAGCGCAGATTGTGCTCATCGCTGTGTTTATCGGTTTTAGCGCCTTTAACTGGAGATGCCCCTCATGTAAAAAATATCTGGGCACAGATATCAACAGACGTATATGCAAAAAGTGTGGGACCAGATTACGGTAACAATTACTTACCTTTGACGAGAAGCCGGGGAAATGTGTGAAATGAAGAATTAAAGTATCAGAAAAGTTAAAGATTAATGGTCGAAATGTGCAATGAAAGACAAAATTGCGGGGGTAGCTATTTATTGAATTTTATATTTCACCAATTCTTCCTTGAGTTTCTCAATTTCTTCTTTTAGCTTTTTCACATTGAGTTTCTTATCAACAACCATCTCATAAAACATCTCAAGCTTTTTTACCCGCTTCTTGAGTTCTTCTTCGCTTTTATGTAAAACCTCTATTGCATGCTTACGTTCCGTTATGTCTAAAAGGGAAGCTATCCTTTTTTTCCCTCCTGGAATCATATCAATAGTTAAAAGGATATTCTTAATATTTCCCTCTCTATCTATGAATTGAAACTCATAATTCTTCGGTGCTACATCAGGTTCAATATTTCTCAGGCGGTGATATTCTTTCATTCGCTCAAGTTCATCTTTTACAACAAATTCTGTCCATTTTTTCTTACCCTCTATCTCTTCCTTAAAGTAACCAGAGAGTTTTTCAGCTTCCCTGTTTATCATGGAAATAGTCATATCATCGTCGAAAATTATTGTAGCAGTCCCGGTATTTTCAAAAATGGCCCGATATTTTTTTTCTAATTCACGTTGTTTCTCTTCTGCCCATTTACGTTCTGCCTCTGATTTTTCTAATTCCGAAATCCGTTGACGCAATTCTACTAATTCATCTATTAGTTGCTCTTTTGTTTTATTTTCATCTTTCATATTATTTTATCTTTCTAAGAATACTAATTGTGAGTAAAAGTATATCATATTTTTAAAATTTACTTTTTTTGAAGGAGGAAGAACTCAACGCAGGGCTGAAACTTTCAAGAATAACGACTTCTATGTGAACTGGTGACCATAAGAAAGAGGCTGGACATACATCTTCTTTAGATTTGGTACCACATTCTATCTATAAAAATAGTATATACTGAAAGAAAAGAGACATGAAAAAAGAAACAGAAATAGAACTCTTAGACCTTATTTTATGTTTGTCAGATGCTATGGACTTCATAGATCCGGCCTTAGTCAGTCATCACAAGCAGGTGGCATACATTGCTTTTAGCATTGGTACTGAAATGGGTTTGCCGATGACACAGCTGAAAGAACTGGTTTTCTCAGGTGGATTGCATGACATCGGTGCTTTTTCGTTGAAGGAAAAAAAGGGGGTCATGCAATTTGAGATCAAAAATCCCTTTACCCATTCCGAAGCAGGCTATTTAATTCTCAACCTCTTTAAAGCCCTCTCATATACAGCAAGGATTGTACGATTCCATCATATCCCCTGGAGCAGTGTTAAGGGGAGTGAATATAAGAACCAACCTGTTCCTCTTGAAAGTCACATACTGCATCTTTCAGACCGCATTGCTGTTCTGATAGACAAAAAAAGAGAGGTACTCGGGCAGACTGATAAGATTTGTAGAATGATCAATAACAGTGCAGGAGAAACATTCATGCCCGAGCTCGTTCAAGTGTTTAATAATTTAGCAATAAAAGAATATTTCTGGCTCGATCTCGTATCCCCTGACATAAGGAGAGTCATTTCAAACAGACTCGAGCCGCACAGCATTAAAATCGCTTCTGAGGATATGCTTGGATTTGTGCAGTTATTTTCAAAAGTCATAGACTTCAAGAGTCCATTCACCGCAACACACTCAAGTGGGGTTGCTGCAAGTGCTGAATTACTGGCAAAACATTATGGATTCAATGAAGAAGAGTGCAGAATGATGCGCATTGCAGGGTATCTCCACGATCTAGGCAAACTCACTGTTCCTGCAGAGATCCTTGACAAGCCGGCAAAGCTGTGGAAAAAAGAATTTAATGTTATCCGGCAGCATACCTTTTACACCTATCGAATCCTCGAGACAATACCTGCTCTCCAGATTATTAATGAATGGGGGGCATTTCATCATGAGCGTCTTGATGGATCAGGGTATCCATTTCATCTCAATGCACAGGACCTACCAATCGGTTCACAGATCATGGCAGTTGCTGATATCTTTACTGCACTCGCAGAGAACCGCCCTTACAGAACAGGGATGTCTCAAGAAAATGCCTTAAAAATTCTGGATGAAAAGGTTGCACATTCCGCTATTAATAAGGACATTGTTTTTCTGCTCAAGCAATACTATGATGAAATCAATGCTGCCCGGGCGACTTTTCAGACTGATGCAACAAGAGAATATAAGCACATAAGAAAAAGATTAAGGGATATGGAGAATTTCAGATCGAATAAAGAGGACAGGAACTTTAGAACTTGACGTTCTTCGGAGAAGAATAAGCAGATGAGAAACATATGGATATCCATACTCTATTTGATGTTTTTAAACTTCGACAGAAAAAGAACGCAAAGAGCATAACTTTCGGGAAAAAGAAAGAAAGAAAGAGGCTTTAATAATATTTGGAAGGTGCTGTAATCGTCTGATATATACTTTTATCAGACCCTGACTCTTGCTCACATCCACTTCCTACAGCCCGGTAGCCAATTATTGTACCACTTGGAGTTATTTCCCAATGTAGAGAACAATCTGTACTAAATGGTTCGACAAAGACAGAATTCCCGTTGACAAGTGGATAGGTAGTCTCTTTCCACCCAATTTTTGAAGCAAATGAATCAGGACTATTCATCGCCTGTTTAAGCTCTGACAACGGCCTTGATATCCATTCATTGCTGTGCTCTTTAAGGGATATCTGGGATGCACACCCATACAGGAAAACTATGAACAATAGAAAACACCATTTCTTAGATAACAAAATCGATCGATATTTCATGATTTACTCCTCATCACTTTCTGGTTGACATATTCACTATATTATAACAGATTGTTATTTTGAGGAGTTTGAAAAGGAATGAGGTCAAAATAGTAGCAAAATTAGAAGGTTATTCCTCTCATTTTTTTGTAAACTACACTCGAAGTCCAGTGTGTCTGCTCTACGAGTCGTAGTCCAGTTCTGCAACTCGTGCATGTAGTTAATATTAAAGGTTTTTCAGGATGTTTGTACAAAAATGAATTGCCTAAGGATAGGAAGCAAATCCCTTTTCTTTTTCTTCTGCGAGAGGGGCTCTATTATCTCAACTGATCGTAAGATAAAAGATTTAAAAATAGCGCTGTTATGATTGTGTGTATTGGATGATAACTTCATAGACAATATCTGAGTGGGCGTATGAAGGATCGTTACCTTCGCAACTGAGCGCTCCTTTTGACTCCGACCTGTGGTTTCTGATCATTAAGGTTATAACTTGTGTGAGGTCAAAACCACCATCAACACAGTCTTTGTTTAAGCAGTCTACCCTAAAAAAAGCATAGCTGCTGGGAGAGAAGTTGCAGGTCCGGAGTATCGATTTTATCGACCTCTGGTTGTACGTCATATTAATGACGATGCTTACAACCTCTGGGAAGTGTTCAGCCACTGAGCCTGCTTCAAGTCTCTGCTGCGTCCTTTCTATCTTTGCCTCATGTTTTCTGTTGTTCATGTTCCTCTCAAATGAGAAGGCCCCCTCCACCGGAAGGAGCCTTGCCCAGCTAATTAGAGTTTAACGACATTGATCGCCTTGGGACCTTTCGGGCCCTTCTCGGTATCAAAGCTGACCTTGTCACCTTCGGCAAGAGTTTTAAATCCATTGCCTTGGATGGACGTATGGTGGACAAATACATCAGTGCTGTCTTCAGCAGTAATGAAGCCAAAACCTTTGCTGTCGTTGAACCACTTTACAGTTCCTTGTGTCATTGCTTTTACCTCCTTATTTTTAGACTCAAATCTTAGGAGGCATCAACAAAAAAGGCCACAAAGTTAAAAGTCTTTGTGGCCTTCTATAAATCCAAAAACCTCTAAAATTCTGTTTTAAATTACCACGCAATCGAAAAGTTTGTCAAGGGAATTAAATTGATGAGCTCTTTTGTACAATTGACTTTTACTAAAGAAAAAGCAGTTATAAAGGAACTGCTGTCATTTGTTCAGTAAGGTTTTTCGCCATAAACTTTTATACTGACAATTGAGCGTGCAACTTCTCGTATCTTTTCTGGCGATATGCCTGAATTTTCAATGAGGGCTTGAGCAACTGGATCATTTGCCATACATTCAATAGGGAAGAATGTTTCGTCAATAATTTTAACCTCTTGAAATCCTGCTTCTTTGATAGCGTTGATATAGTCATTTTTCAATAATGCTCCTGAGAGACAACCGACATATGCCTCAACAGAATTCCTGATGAAATCAGGAAGCTCTTTTAATAACACAATATCAGATACCATGAGCCTGCCACCTGGTTTTAGAACCCTCAATGCTTCTTTGAAAACTCTTTTCTTATCAGGTGAAAGGTTAATCACACAATTTGAAATGATGACATCAGCTGAATTACTCTCAACAGGAAGGTTTTCAATCTCTCCGAGTCTGAACTCAACGTTTTCATAATTGCCTTTCTTTGCGTTTTCTTTTGCCTTTGAAATCATCTCAGGTGTCATGTCAACACCGATGACTTTTCCCTTCTTCCCTACCTTATGTGAAGCAAGAAAAC
>JAOUJR010000001.1 GCA_029883145.1 Nitrospirota bacterium | reverse complement strand
GCATCAATCTCTATATCATCTTTCTCTTTAATCTTCTCTGATGCCTCAGGAGATTCAAAGATGGGAAGTCCGATATTGAAGGCATTCCGGTAGAAAATCCTTGCAAAACTCTTTGCAACAACTGCCTGGACTCCTGCTGCCTTTATTGCAATCGGTGCATGTTCCCTCGATGAACCACAACCAAAATTCTTTCCTGCAACAATAATATCACCTCGCATTACCTTACGGGGAAAATCCTTATCCATATCTTCCATCACATGTTGTGCGAGCTCTCCTGGATCAGATGTATTCAGATACCTTGCAGGAATAATCGCATCTGTATCAACATCATTACCAAATCGCCACACCCTGCCTCTGAAAAGCATCACTCCTCCTTATCTTCAATGAAGTATTCTTGCTCAGCAGTTATTATATGTAATTGATTGATTGAGAGTAAACCCCGTAAATTCCACCGGGATTTATTATCCCCATGGCCGTTGGGAGTTCCTACGGGGCAAACGCCTTTTCATTTGAACTCTGTGATACATAACTTATGATAGGGTATAATTAATCAATGAGGAGACCCGAGCTGGAAGTCGAAAAAGCGAAGAAAATGTCATTCTCCAAAAAAATATTCATTGCCTTTATTATCTCTTCTGCTCTTGTGGGTATTCTCTGCGGTTCTGTATACTGGATTATTTTTGACCTCCCAAAAATTAAAACACTTGAGGAATACACACCGATAGAATCATCCAGAGTCTATTCAAGTGAAGGAAAAGTTATTGCGGAACTCTACATTGAACGGAGGACATTTATCCCGCATTATCAGATACCGGACCATTTGAAAAAGGCATTCATTTCTGTAGAAGACATCAGGTTTTATGCTCATCCCGGGGTTGATTTAATAGGCATAGCGAGGGCACTATGGCATGACATAAAGGCCGGAGGCATTGTTGAGGGAGGAAGCACTATTACCCAACAGCTTGCACGGATGCTTTTTCTTACAAGTGAAAGATCAATAAAAAGGAAATTGAAGGAAGCAGTGCTCTCTATTAAGATAGAAAGACACTATACAAAGGATGAAATCCTCGGTCTCTATTTAAACCAGGCATACTTTGGGACAAGGGCATATGGTATTGAGGCAGCTTCACAGACATATTTTGGAAAATCAGTGAATGAACTTACTCTTGGAGAGGCAGCGCTCCTCGCCTCGCTTCCTAAAGCACCTTCTCTTTTCTCTCCCTTTAAAAGACCCGATAAGGCAATGGAAAGGCGTTCTGTTGTATTGAAAAAGATGCTTAATTATAATTTTATCACCAGGGCAGAATTTGACAAGGCAATGAATGAACCTCTACCAAAGACACCACATATGAGGAAATATGAGGCACCCTATTTCATAGAATCTTTGAGGCAGAGGCTTGAACAACAATATGGCAATAAAATATACACTGCAGGGTACAAGATTTACTCAACTATTGATCACAGGATGCAAAATATAGCAGAAGAGGCAGTAAAAAAAGGGATTGAGGCAGTTGAGAAAAGAGTAAAGCTCGGAGTTCAGGCATCATTAATCGCATTAGATCTCCGGACAGGACATATAAAAGCAATGGTAGGCGGTCTTAATTTCTGGAAAAACCAGTTCAACAGGGCAACACAGGCATTAAGACAGCCAGGTTCAGCATTCAAACCATTTGTCTATCTCACCGCATTTGAGAATGGAATGGCATCAGAAGATACAATTATTGATTCGCCGATATCGTTCAAAGGTTCACGTCAGGGTAAGGTCTGGTCTCCTAAAAACTACGATGGGAAATACTATGGAGTGGTTACCCTCAAAACAGCACTTGCGAAATCTTTAAATTCTGCGACTATCAGGGTCGCTGACAGAGTCGGCATAAAAAATGTCATAGAGACTGCTCAGCGGCTCGGTATTAAGTGCACTCTGCAGCCCTACCTGCCGACTGCACTTGGTGCCTCTGATGTCACCCTTATGGACATGGTTTCTGCATACTCTACTTTTGCAACAGGATCAACTATAGAGCCGATCACTTATGAGAGAATAATGAATAGAGATGGCGCAGTTCTTGAAGAAACCAGACCTGAGATAAATGAGGTAATTGATAAAGAGAGTATCGGGGAGATGAAGCAAGCACTCAATGCGGTTATAAAAGAAGGAACAGCGCAGAGGGCAAAAGAGCTTGGCAGGCCTGTATATGGAAAGACCGGGACAACAAATAATTACACGGATGCATGGTTCATAGGATTTGATGACAGACTTGTTGTTGGTGTCTGGGTTGGAAGAGATGACCACACACCAATTGGTCAAAGGGAAACAGGTTCAAGGGCAGCACTTCCGATATGGATCGAATTTATGAAAAAAGCGCTTCTACAAACTCCTGCGGATTAAAGTCCTGAAGGTCGTCCATGCCTTCACCAACTCCTATAAGTCTCACCGGTATTCCAAAGTCCTTCTTTATTGCAAAAACGATTCCGCCTTTTGCGGTACCATCAAGTTTTGTAAGGGCAACACCTGTCACTCCAATCGTATTATTGAACATCTCTGCCTGTCTCAAAGCATTCTGACCTGTCGTTGCATCAACCACAAGAAGAATTTCCTGAGGCGCGCCATCCATTGTCTTCTCAATGACTCTCCTCACTTTTTTGAGTTCTTCCATGAGAGGGCTTTTTGTGTGCAGCCTGCCGGCTGTATCCACTATCACCACATCAACATCTCTATGCCTGGCTGCAGCAATGGCATCAAAGGCAACTGCAGCAGGATCTGAACCGCTCTGATGTTTCACAAACTGAGCATTTGCCCTTTTCGCCCATATCTCGAGCTGCTCGATTCCCGCAGCCCTGAACGTATCTCCTGCAGCAAGTATAACAGAGAGCCCTTGAGAGTGGAACCTGTATGCAAGTTTCCCTATGGTTGTCGTTTTCCCCACACCATTTACACCAACAGCAAGAATCACGAAAGGCTTATCTCCATAGACTGTAATGGGTTGCGAATTGCCAAGGAGAGATACCATCTCTTTCTTGATTAATTCTTTTACAGAATCTACATCACTGATTTCACCTTTCTCGGATTTTTCCCTGATTGTTCTTATGATTTCTGCTGAAGCATTTGTCCCCACATCAGATGCAATGAGTATCTCTTCAAGTTCATCGAGGGTTTCTTCATCAATCTTTCGACCGGTGAATAGAGACTCTACCTTTTCAACAAATCCTTTTCTCGTCTTTGTGAGACCCTCTTTGAGCCTTTCAAAAAATCCCACTGTCCCTCCATTTAATTACTTACTTTTTATTTAAATCCAGCGATAACGTCATTGCGAGTGAAACGAAGCAATCTCGCCCTATGGAAAATGTGATTGCCACGCACCCGCTGGGTGCACGCAATGACAATGCAGATACTGTTCTAATGTCCTTATCGCTGAACTCTGGTTTATAATAACTATTTTAAAAGACTTGAAACAATTTTACTTGTGGATTGAATCTCCGGTCAAGAAAAAGTCATGTCTTTGCCATGAAATTTCTGTATGATTGAGGTTAAACTATTATATGTTGAACAAATCATGCAGGAATATACTTGTCAGGGGAGTGAACTGGATAGGAGATGCGGTAATGACACTGTCTGCATTAAGGTCCCTGAGAAAAGCCATGCCTGAAGCAAAAATCTCTATCCTTGTAAAACCGTGGGTATCACAGATCTTTGAAAATAACCCAAATGTAGACGAAATAATAATTTACAACGATGAACACAAAGGCATTATCGGAAAAATAAAACTTTCATGGATGTTGAATAAAAAAGATTTCTGCAGTGCAATCTTGTTTCAAAATGCATTTGATGCTGCCCTGATTACATTTCTTGCGCGAATAAAGGAGAGAACAGGGTATCGCAGTGATGGCAGAGGTTTTCTTCTTACCACAGCAGTCCCCGTGCCTCAAAATGCAGGGAAAGTACATCAGGTGAACTACTACCTGAATCTTCTTGAACAGTTAGGAATAAAAGAAGAATATTCTGATCCCTACATATATCTCACACTTGATGAACGATTGAGTGCGAGAAAGCTATTGAAAGATATCAAAAGACCTGTCTTAGGAATTAATCCTGGTGCAACATATGGTTCTGCGAAGAGGTGGTTTCCTGAGAGGTTTGCTGAGATTGCGAACTGGTTTATACGAGATACTGACGGAAGTGTGATAATCTTTGGGGGAAAGAATGAAGTAGACATTGCACAGGAAATTGATAAACATATCCCTGAAAATAAACTCCTTCTCGCAGGAAGGACATCTCTGCGGGAACTTATTTCATTCATCTCAGAATGTGATGTCTTTCTTACCAATGATTCAGGTCCACTCCACATTGCCTATGCAGTAGGAACACCTCTTGTTGCACTATTTTGTTCTACAGATCCAAAATTGACAGGCCCTCTGCCCAAGGCAGACGGAGGCAGTAACGTGGTAATACATCCTGATATCTCATGCAGTCCCTGTTTTGAACGTACGTGTAAAGATAATGATTTAAGATGTATGTATGCAATAACCTCAGATGATGTGTATCATGGAATAAAAAAGATATTGCCAGACAGGCCTGCAGTTTTTTTTGACAGGGATGGGACCCTCTGTAAAGATGTGGGCTATCTCAATAAGTATGATGACTTCCATCCTTTCTTAGACATTGAGGAGGTAAAGTCTCTTAAAGGAAGAGGGTTTAAACTCATCGGGGTGAGCAACCAATCAGGTATTGCGAAAGGAATTATTGAAGAAGATTTTGTCCGATATATAAATAATATTTTTATTGAACGATACAACTTTGATGATTTTTACTTTTGTCCGCATCATCCAGAAGAACACTGTCCCTGCAGAAAACCCGAACCTCAAATGCTTCTTAAAGCAAGGGCTCAACATGGGATAGACTTTAAAAAATCTTTTATTGTAGGAGATAAAGAAACAGAGATGCTTCTCGCAAAGGCAGTGGGTGCAAAGGGAATTCTGGTGAAGACAGGTGTGGTAAAGGATTCACTATATGCTGATTTTATTGCGGAGAACCTTACCGAGGCTGTGAACTGGATAGTAAAAAATCATGAGTTATTACTCCAGGGCTAAGGTTATATGCAAAAAATAAAAACTCCTAAAAAAATACTTATCGTGAAGCCAAGCTCTCTCGGTGATGTGGTGCACAGCCTGCCATTTTTGAATGCAGTGAAAGAGCGATTTCCAAAAGCAGAGATTCACTGGGTTATTGCAAAGGGACTGGAAGGTCTTCTCACAGGACATCCAATGATACATAAAATCTGGTTGATAAATAAGGACATGTGGAAAAAGACAACTCATATTCCTCATTCATTTAAAGAACTTCATGCCCTTTTCAGGAAATTACGAAAAGAACATTTTGATATTGTCGTAGACCTTCAGGGACTTTTACGGAGTGGTATCATTACTATGATGACAGGTGCTCCATTAAGAGTTGGTTTTAAAGAGGCAAGAGAGGGAAGCAGATTCTTTTATACTCATAAAATTGAGGGTGGAAAGGATATTCATGCTATTGACAGATATTTGAAGATTGCAGATTTTTTAGGATGTACAACAACAGACATATGTTTTCCTTTCCCATTATCTTTTAACTCGTCACCTGTCACTCATCACTCATCACTTTCTGAGGATTATGCTGTCATCGTCCCTGGTGCAAGATGGAAAACCAAGAGATGGCCTTCAGAGAAGTTTGGAGAACTCTCATCGCTACTTCCTTTAAAGACAGTGATCATAGGGGGCAAGGGAGACACAAAAATTGCAAATGAAATTGTTGCTCATTCAAATGGGAAGGCAATATCTCTTGCAGGGAAGACAGAGCTGAAGGGATTGATAGAAGTAATGAGAGGTGCACGCTTTGTGGTGAGCAATGACTCAGGTCCTATGCATATTGCCGCAGCCCTCGGTATCCCTGTTTTTGCCATTTTCGGACCTACAGACCCAAAAAGAACAGGACCTTACGGAAAAGGACATACCGTGATTAAGGAAGATACTTCATGTGCACCGTGCTTCAAGAAGACATGTGATGATATAAAGTGCATGAATAACCTGTCAGTAGAGAAGGTTTATGAAGTAATTAAGAAAAATTTAGCAACATAACCTTCATGCTCAAGAAGAGGTGATATGTGATAAAATTTATCGAAGCAGTTCGGAAACGAACAAGTTAGTTGCTCATTGCAGGTGGAGACAAGAAATATTAAAGAGTATCCTAAGTCATAGGAGTTACACTGAGGCTTATGAAATTTGAATTAGATAATTTTCAAAGAAATACGCCACTTGAAGAATTCATAGAGGATGCCCGCGCTGTAGCAAAAAGATTGAACAAAAATACCCTTACAACACGCGAGTATGATAAATATGGGAAATTTCATTCTCGAACAATTTTTAAGAGATTTGATTCTTGGTTACAAGTTTTAGAATTGTCTGGACTGGAAAAGTCGATCAAATATGGCACTACCGTGGAGGAACTTTTTGAAAATCTGGAGGCGGTTTGGCGAACATTAGGGCAACAGCCAAGATTTAGAGAGATGAAAAAGCCTCTTTCACGTTATGGCGTAAAAGCATATACGCGAAGGTTTGGTTCATGGCGCAATGCACTAAAAAGCTTTATTAGTTTTGTAAATCAGTCACCAGAAAACATAGAGGAAATCCCTGTTGTCCGCCAACCGAAAATAACACCTGTGGAAAGATTGCACAAAACGAAAAGGGAGATTTCATGGCGCATGCGATTTTTTGTTATGAGAAGAGATAATTTTAAATGTCAAATGTGCGGCAGAAGTCCAGCTACCCATATTGGTGTAATCTTGCAGATTGACCATATACATTCATGGTCCAAAGGTGGAGAAACTGTAATAGAAAATTTACAAACACTTTGTGAACAATGTAACATCGGGAAAAGCAATCTGTAGAACTAAATGGATTATGACTGCCTGCAACGGATGGCTAACACGTTGCAAAAGACTTACCAAATCCTGACATTGGTCGGGACTTCTTTTGTGCTGGAACAGTTATGCCACAAAAATTAAAAACCAGTAAAAACCCTGCGGTAAGACCACAAGGTATCTGAATATACATGTAACTATGCGTATGCGTCATTCCTGCGAAAGCAGGAATCCAGCCCCGTATCAAGTACGGGGCGTCCCTGCGAAAGCGGGGAACTAAAGGAACTGGATTCCCGTTTTCACGGGAAACCCTGGATTCCGCATCAAGTGCGGAATGACAAACAAGGGAACACTTTAGCAAGTCTACAGGGAATATCGAGCTTAAGTAGACTTTTTTATTGGTATGATATATAGTAATACTACGGAGGCGAATTATGAGTAAGACAAAAATTGCAATAACTCTGGAAGAAGACTCTGTCAAACGATTAGACCACCTCGTCACAGGACACATGTTTTCCAGTCGGAGTCAAGCAATCCAGGAAGCCGTAAAAGAAAAGCTGGAAAGAATAGAACGTAGCCGTTTAGCAAGAGAATGTAGAAAGCTTGACCCGAACTTTGAAAAGGCGATGGCAGAAGAAGGTTTAACTAAGGATTTGACTGAATGGCCCGAATACTGAGGGGTGATATTCGCTGGGCAGATTTAAATCCTGTGCGAGGCCGTGAGCAAGCAGGCTTACGGCCTGTTTTGATTTTAAGCCATGACGTTTTTAACGAACATTCTGGGACTGTGATAGCAGTAGCAATTACCAGTCAACCTCAACGCGCTGGTTTTCCGCTAACCTTGGAGTTAAATACGGGTGATTTGCCGAAGCGTTCGTGGGTCAAAATAAGTCAAATTCGGACACTCTCAGTAGAGAGGATCGGGAAACTGATGGGCAGAGCCTCTCCGGAGGAATTAGCTCAAATAGTTGAGGGACTGAATGAAATAATAGGTGAATAAAATCCTTAATCTCCAACTGTCAATCAACTACTCTCCCATTCACCATCTTGAATATTCTGTGACAGCGTTTTGAGAGAGACTCATTATGTGTGACGATAACAAATGTGATTCCTTTCTCTTTATTGAGATTAACGAGAAGATTAAAAAGTTCTTCACCTGTAGTGGTATCAAGGTTGCCTGTGGGTTCATCTGCAAGAACTACATTTGGCTCGAGGATGAGTGCACGCGCAACAGCAACGCGCTGCTGCTCACCACCTGAAAGTTCCCCTGGCCTGTGGCTTTCTCTTTCCGACAACCCCAGCTCATTTAACAGTCTTTCAGCCCTTTCTTTGACCTCTTTATAACTTAACCCCTTGAACCCTTGGACACTTGACCCCATACTTATAAGTCCTGGCATCATTACATTCTCAAGTGCGGTAAATTCGGGGAGAAGGTGATGGAACTGAAACACAAATCCGATTGATTTGTTTCTGAAGTAAGCAAGTGAATGTTCATCGAGCAAGAATATATCATTGCCATTGTAAAAGACCTTTCCTGAAGTCGGACTATCAAGTGCTCCGAGGATATGGAGGAGCGTGCTCTTGCCCACGCCTGAGGCACCGACTATCCCGACCATCTCTCTTTCCTTGATCGAAAGGTCAACACCCTTCAGAACCTGAAGCTCGCCTGCTTTGGTAGTAAAATGTTTTTTCAGGTTTTGGACTTCGATCAAATTCTTCATATGCTCACTTACTCATACCTCAACGGTTCTACTGGGTTAAGTTTTGCTGCCTGCCATGCAGGATAGAGAGTTGCTATGAAACTGATGAAAATCGCAGAAACTGACACAGTAAGAAAATCGAAAAGTTTCATCTTCACGGGAAGATGGCTTAAATAGTACACATCAGCAGGAAGCTTGATAATCTGGTATGTGTTTAAGATATAGCCCAACAGATACCCTCCAGCAATTCCGATAATGGTTCCAAAAAGTCCTATGAATAATCCTTGAAACATAAATATGTTCATAATGCCTTTGTTCGTTGCGCCCATCGCCTTTAATATTGCAATCTCCCTGCTCTTCTCAATTACATTCATTATAAGAGTGCTCACAATATTAAATGAGGCAACAAGGATGATGAGGATAAGTATGACAAACATGGCGAACTTCTCCAATTTCAGGGCTGAAAAGAGATTTCTGTTCATCTGCATCCAGTCTCTCACATAGAAAGGGAACCCTAATTTCTTTTGTATGCTTTCTCTCACATTAGACGCCTTATAAATATCGTTCAGTCTGACCTCTATACCGGTAATATCTTCTTTCAATCCGAAAAACTCCTGTGCAGATTTGAGATCTGTCAGTACAAGATTGGTGTCGTATTCGAACATTCCGACTTCAAATGTTGCGATGACTTTGAACTGTTTCATTTTTGGGAGCATGCCCAGAGGTCCTATCTCTCCAATCGGGGAAATAATATTGACCGTATCGCCCTTAAATACACCGAGACTATATGCAAGCTCTCTTCCGAGGATAATATTGGGGATTTTGTCTTTTGATGCGAGGTCTTCAAGATTTCCATCTTTTATAAATTTCGTTATCTCTGTTGTCTTCTTCTCTGTTTCAGGCAGTATTCCTCTCATGAACACACCATGTGTCTTTTTGCCGAATGATACCATCACCTGTCCAAGAATAAATGGTGAAGATGATACCACATCTTTTTCGCCCTCTAAGTCTTTGATTACATCTTTGTATTTTGGCATCGTTCCTTTATAATCAAGGACAACCACATGGGCATTCACCCCGAGTATTTTCTTCTGAAGGTCTTCATGAAATCCGCTCATTACAGACAAAACAACAAGGAGTGCCATCACACCGACTGCAACACCTCCAATAGATATTACTGTATTGACTGAAATACCCTTATGTTTTTTCGGGGATTTGAGGTATCTGAGAGCAACAAATATCTGATACGGTAAGTTCACTTTATTGTTCTGGCTTCAATTGCGGGAATAATATCACATCTCTTATTGACTGAGAATTCGTCAGTAACATCACGAGCCTGTCTATTCCGATGCCTTCCCCTGCTGCGGGTGGCATACCATACTCAAGTGCCCTTACAAAATCTTCATCCATCCAGTGTGCTTCTTCATCGCCCTGTTTCTTTGCCTCAACCTGTTTTGCAAACCGGTCATGCTGATCCATGGGGTCAGTGAGCTCTGAAAATGCATTCGCAATCTCTCGTGATGCAATAAAAAGTTCGAATCTTTCAACAAGCTCTGGATTATCTTGTTTTTTCTTTGCAAGTGGCGAAAGTTCAACAGGATAATCTATGATAAACGTCGGCTGGACGAGTTCAGGCTCGACTCTTTCCTTAAAGATCTCATCAAGGATTTTCCCATGAGTTGCATCTTCGTTTATTTCTATGTGCTGTGCTTTTGCCCATGCTATTGCCTTTTCTCTATTATTCAAGACCTCCGGGGGCACCCCTTTCTGCAACAGTGCTTCTCTCATCGGAATTCTTGGCCACGGGGGAGTGAGATCTATGGTGGTATCTCCGTATGGTATTTTTAATGTCCCGAGAGCCCTGTGAGCAACATAGGAAATTAATTCTTCGGTAAAAGACATGAGGAAGTTATAGTCTCTGTAAGCGATATAAAATTCGAGCATCGAAAATTCCGGGTTATGCTTTGTTGATATACCCTCATTCCTGAAATTCCTGTTAAGCTCGTATACACGTTCATACCCGCCAACGAGGAGCCTCTTGAGATAAAGCTCAGGCGCAATTCTGAGATATAAATCTATGCCAAGCGCTATATGATGGGTCTTGAACGGCCGTGCAGTTGCGCCACCGGGAATCTGCTGCATCATGGGTGTTTCAACTTCGATGAATCCCTGCGATTCGAGGAAGTCCCGAATCGCCTTGATGATCACGCTCCTCTGAGCAAAGGTCTGCCTTACATCAGGGTTCACGATCAAATCCACATATCGCTGTCGATATCTCGTCTCAATATCCTTTAATCCATGCCACTTCTCGGGAAGGGGCCTTAAAGATTTTGCGAGAATGACAAAATCCTTTACCTCGATAGTAAGTTCATTTGTTCTTGTCCTGAATAATTGTCCTTTTAATCCGATTATGTCCCCGATGTCGAGCTTCTTCACTATAACCTGTTTCTCTCCAAGGACATCCTTTTTAAAATAGAGCTGAATCTTCCCTGTCGCATCCTGAATATGAGCAAAGACAGCCTTGCCAAAATCTCTCATAGAGACAATCCTGCCTGCGAGTGAACACGAAACAACGCTTTCCTCTAAGGATTCCTTTGTTGAAGAATTAAATTTATCCTGGAGCTCTGATGCATGATTCTCCGCGTAAAACGTGCCTCCAAATGGTTCAATACCCATCTGTCGCAATTCTTCAAGTTTCTTGATTCGCTGCTCTATCAGATCACTAAATTCTTTCATATCCATAAAATATAGTTTACCTACCTGTTAAGGTCATTTTATGCGAATGATTAGAGTAGATTAGGGATTATAATGATTAAATTCAGGTTAAGTCAATTACACCGTAATGAGAAGACCTCAATGAGCAAGCCAAACTTTCATGCAGGTATGGAAGACTGACAAATTTGTTATTATAAAAATAATAGAGATTTAATTTTTATAATGCAGTTTTGGTCTGAGGATATAAAACAGAATCCAAATAAAATTGTGGAAAGCATAAAAGATAATTTCACTCCATCCTATCTCCTGCTCCCTCCCGGAGTGTTGACTGATAAGGTCAGAGAAGCAGAGGAGATTTTAAAGGAATGTACCCTATGTCCCAGGGAATGCAGGGTTGACAGAACATCTGGCCATATAGGTTTTTGCAGGACTGAAAATAAACCATTCATATCGAGCTGGGGACCTCATTTTGGCGAGGAAAGACCACTTGTGGGAAGATTTGGTTCAGGAACTATTTTCCTTGGCAATTGCAACCTCGGCTGTATCTTCTGTCAGAATTATTCGATTAGCCATTATGGGGAAGGCGTTGAGGTATCCTTTGAAAAATTTTCAGATATAATGCTCTCATTGCAGCGTAGTTGGTGTCACAATATAAATTTCGTGACACCAACGCATCAGATGCCAATGATACTCAGGGCTTTACAGATTGTATCAGGAAAAGGAGTGAATATACCTGTTGTGTATAACTGCGGCGGATATGAATCCATGCAGTCAATAAAGCTGCTTGATGGGGTAGTTGATATTTACATGCCGGATTTTAAATATTATGACCCTGAGATGGCTTTCAGATATTCAGATGCCAGAGATTACCCTGAGGTCGCAATGGCTACACTAAAAGAGATGCATCGACAGGTCGGGGATCTTGTAATAAAAAACGGTATTGCTCAGAGAGGACTGCTCGTGAGGCATCTTGTGCTTCCAGAAGGGACTGCAGGTACCGCAGGTGTGGTAAAATTCATTGCTGAGGAAATTTCAAAAAATACCTATATCAATATCATGGATCAATACCACCCGTGCTTTAAGGCTTTTGATAACCCACCTCTCAACAGAAGGATTACCGGAAGAGAATACAGCGACGCAATATGTATGGCAAAAGAAGCAGGACTTACGAGAATAGACGGTGTGACAGTGTGAATATTCATTGAATTTTTTAAAATAAATTGTTAAAGTGAATCTTAATATTATGTTTACTATGATCCCCAAAAAAAGAGAGCTAAAAATGAGGAACGCTATTCTCAGGGGTATCTATGAAGACAATCTAAGGATAATCGGGAAACATTCTAACGCTCTCTCAGATAAAGCGCCCTCTTTTCTCAAAAAAATGTTTTTGTTTTTCTTCATAGTATTGCTCGCTGTTTTAGGACATTGGAATTACCAAAACCTCTCACTCTTTTCAGAATTTCCAGAAAAACAGATAACAGCAAGCCTTATCACACAAGAACCTTCTTCTCTCGGAACCGAATTGCAACAACTGCCTGCTGAAAAATCAGTCAGCCCTTCAGATTATAAGGCTTTTCTGAGCGGTCCGGACATACCACTCAGTCGCGTGTTCGGTTTAGAGGTAAAAACAATTATGATAGATCCGGGACATGGTGGCTCTGACTCAGGAACTGCAGGAAAGATGGGAACTAAAGAGAAAGATATAGCACTGGACATAGCAAAGCGACTAAGAGAGCGGCTTAAAAAATATGGCAATTACAATGTGCTCATGACTCATGAACAAGACTCTACACTCCCCCTTAACAAACGGGTAGAATTAGCCCGCTTAGGCAGGGCAGATCTTTTTATATCTTTACACCTCAATTATTTGCCTTCAAAGCCCATAAATATTATCGAGACGTATTATTTCGGCCCGTCTTCTGACGCAAAAACACTGAAGCTTGCGGAAAGGGAAAATATAGGCTCACAATATGGATTGAGCGACTTCAAGGAGATAATCATGAAGATTGGCGATAAGTTAAAACTGCAGGAATCTAAAGAGCTTGCATCTTCTATACAGAAAGTTCTTTTTTTGAACAGCAAAAAACACAATGGAAATGTGTATAACTCTGGCATAAAGAGGGCGCCATTTGTTGTCTTGTTAGGTGTAGATGTGCCTGCTGTCCTGGTAGAAGTCTCCTGCCTTAGTAACAGAGAGGAAGAGATAGAACTGAACACTGAAAGCCACAGAGAAAATATTGCACGTTATCTGCAAGCCGGCATACTGGATTATTTAAATAAAGGAGAAAAAAGCTATGAAGCAAAAAGACACACAACAGCAAGATAGCATCTTATTTGCTGGAATTGACCTTGGAACATCGAGGAGTTCAATCTCTGCAAGTAACCTGACAAGAGAATGGATTGAGAGTTACGTCGGTTGGCCTAAAGACTTTATTTCGTTACAGGTAGTGGGGAAGCCTGTACTCTTTGGCTCAGAGGCTCTTAAAAACAGACTCTCGCTTGACCTTTGTAGACCCCTTGAACATGGCGTCATAAAAGAAGGTATTGAAAAAAGTGAAGATGCAGTAAAAGAAATTATTAAACATCTGATTGAACTCGCAAAACCTTCGCCTGAACAGAAAATCCATGCTGTTGTTGGAGTGCCTGCTGATACACTGAAGGTAAACAAGCTTGCGATCAGAAAGGCTGCTTCAGAATTTGCACATTCACTCATGGTTGTATCAGAACCATTTGCAGTAGCTTACGGTATGAACCTGCTGAACAATGCGCTTGTCATAGATATAGGTGCCGGCACAACTGACTTCTGTATTATGCATGGCACTATACCATCCGAAGAGGACCAGAAAACTATATTGACTGCCGGTG
The DNA here is from genome assembly GCA_029883145.1 of Nitrospirota bacterium. GTDB lineage: Bacteria > Nitrospirota > Thermodesulfovibrionia > Thermodesulfovibrionales > SM23-35 > VGWZ01. The sequence goes on along the minus strand of JAOUJR010000001.1, from coordinate 8,095 downwards.
ATTACATTGATGAACAGCTTTACAGCTATTTAACCGAGAAGTACCCCAACTCAAGGTTTAATAAAAATATGGTCCGCCAATTTAAAGAAAAATACAGTTTTGTAAGGGACGTGTCCGGCGAAATTCATGTAGAAATCCCTGTTGACGGAAAGCCGGTTATTCACGATATTAAGAATGAGATAAAACGCGCGTGTGAAAGCATTCTTCCTGCAATAATAGAAACGACCACTGAGATGATCGCACGATTTGACCCTGAATTCCAGATAAAGATAAAGAACAACATTGTGCTTGCAGGCGGCTGCAGTCTGATAAGAGGCATAGGTGAATACTTACAGAATGCATTGAAAGAGTACGGTCCCTGTAACGTAACGCACGTGGAAAACCCTCTCTTCGCAGGCTCAGATGGTGCACTCAAACTTGCACTGGATATGCCTGTAAAATACTGGGAGCCATTATAATCTCAATAGAAATAGAATCTATTATAGAGGAGTAATTTATTAAAATACGCGGAACAATTCTTGTAATCGATACTGATACAGAGACAACACAGAAGATTGTATCAACTCTGGAATCTGAAGATTATCTTGTTTTCACAGCCTCAAGTAGTGATCTTGGCATTACTATGGCACAAAAGGTCACCCCATCATTGATATTTGTCAATCCTGCTATAGCCGGTACAAGCGGATTAGAGATGTGTAAAGAAATTCATGATATGGAGCCGCTCAGGAATGTGCCCATTGTTGTCCTCACTACATTTAAAGGAACGATAGATCCTCGCTACACCTCCCTTTACGGCATTGTCGATTCACTTAAAAAACCCTTTAGCCCTGAAGAACTTATTTCAAAAACTGAGAATGTCCTTGGTGAGAAATCTGCTCATGTCGAGCCTGTTACAGAACCTGTTATAGAGGAGGATGTCAGTTCAGATGAAAGTGAACAAACCATAGCTATCGAAGAACCTGTGATACCTGAAATTCCAAAGGAGATTGATGAAGAGAGAGATGTTTCTGATAAAACTATGGAGTGGCTGAAAGAAGAAGAAATAGTCTCTTCAGATAAGGCTGCAGTGAAACAGATTCTTCACGAAAAACCTGAGGAAATTATAGAGAAAAAGCCTAAAAAGACTTATACAATGAAAAGACCCTTAAGAAGAGACACGAAAAAGAGGTTATTTGTGCCGATTATTGCTGTTGTTGTAATTATTATACTCGGCGCAGCAGGAATTGTGCTGTTTAAAATAGTTCCATTGCCATGGGAAAAAGTTCAAGCACCAGTTGCGGTGAGGCCTCCTGAAACTGTTCAAGAAAAGCCTGTTGACATTGCTCCCTCTCAGGAACAACAAAAACCACAGGAAGCAATTGTGGAAAAGAGACCTGATTCTATCCCCTCACCTGCCCCTACTTCTCCTGTACCTCAACCTGAGGTGAAACCCTCAGGTAAGGTAATTTATTCTGTTCAGATCGGCGCATTTGAGAATAAGAATAATGCGGAAACTCTTGCGAAACAATATAAAGAAAAGGGTTATGAGACTTTTGTCCATACAACCACACCAAAGGATAAGAAGACACTCTACAGGGTTTTAATCGGTAAGTTTGAGAACAAGAAAGAGGCTTCCAGGTTTGCTGAAAACATTATCAAAAAAGAAAAGATCAAGGCTTCCATTGCCCGAGAGTAAGGTTAAAGCTTGATAATCTCTGCCTTCATTGTATCTAAATCTGCCAGTGCCACTGTTGCCTTCCCATAAAGCCATGCTCCTGCTTCCCCTGGATTCACAATCAGGGTATTTTTCACTTTTCTGATATCAGGCTTATGTGTATGTCCATAGATAACAAGATCATAGTCACCGCTTTTGGCAAGTGCATTAACAACATGATGTTCATGCATCACAATAATTTCTCTATTATGAAGTGTGAATATATATGGCTGGTTATGAATATTGCCCCCAGACCTCTGAAGGAGAAGGAGTTTGTCCCCGTCATTATTGCCAAATATTCCGTCATAGTTACAGTTAAATTCCTCAAAAAGTTTTACGGTAAAAGGTGACGTATAATCTCCTGCATGAATTACATATTCAACCTTTTTGTTGTTGAATAATTTGACAGCTTTCCTTGTCTTCACTAAATTGTCATGGGTATCAGATAGTATTCCGATAAGCATCTATTACTCCTTATAACTTTTTAGCCGCCTGCTTGATGTTTTACGATGTTTTCCACACCAAGACGTATCATCATTATTGCGATTGCTGCGAGAAAAAGTGCCATAACCTTTGAGATTCCGATTATCCCTCCTCTTCCAAAGATATTTATAATCCGCTGGGCATTGATTAATGAAATCCAGACGATGAAGAGATTAAGCACAAGCGAGATAATAGTGGGAATTATGCCGTAATGATCTACAAGCACTAAGATGGTGGTGAGCACTGCGGGCCCAACAATTAAAGGCACTCCAATAGGCACCACCCCCATTTTGTCAATGGATTTCCTCCATTCCTCGCCGCTTTTTATAAGGTCAAGAATTGCAAATACAAGAAGCACGAGCCCACCGCCAATCTTGAAATCATCTGTAGTGATACCTAATATTTGAAAAATTGCTTCTCCCAACGCTATAAATAAAAGGCTTACGATTATAGCTGTCAGTATCGACTCTCTTACGACTTCTCGCCTCTTTGGCTTTGACATCTCTTCCGTCATCGAGATAAAAATGGGAAGAAGCAAAAAAACATTAATCGCAACAAAAAGGGGTATGAAGGTGTTGGGGAGTACTTTTATAATATTTCCCATCAGTGTAATTATAATTACTCATTACTCCAGTGTCAAAGTAATCTCACAGCCAACAGTTAAATTTTACTCACAAAACTGTTTGGGCAATTTGCCCTGCCCTCAGGACAAATTGTCTGCTTGGACTACGTATTGTTTTCTTAAAACCAAATATATTCAATAAGTTATACAATGGCATCTTTGTTGCTTTGCCTATAAGTACAAAATCTATTCGGAGGGAGGTGATAAGGGAAGTTCCTGGATTGGTTTGATTTGATAGTATTATTCGTGAACCATTTCTAAAATTAAAAGGAGGTAGCTATGGATGTAAAGGATTATTGTAAAACCCTTGGAGCAGAACTCGCAGTCTGGAAAGCAAAGGTCTATGATATTATTGCGAGATTGGATAAGGTTTCTTCCGGTGAGAAAGAAAAGGTCATAGATCAGGTGAGAGATGTTCATGTGCTCTTTGTAGAACTTGATGATAGGATAAAAAGGCTCGAAAGAGAGTGCCCGACTGAGTGGGGTCCTGATAAAGCAGAAATAGAACAGAAGATCCGCACCCTGACAGGGAAAATCGCTTACCTGAGGATGCCAACATAAGTTTTTTGCTGTTATCACCCTTTAGGTCACTTTATGGAAGAGGCAAACACTTCTTATCAAGTTACAATATTTAGATATCCGCATTGTGGAAATAATCTAAAATAATATGAAGGCAATGCGGATATTCATCTTTATAATGAGAATTGTCTTCAGAGAGAGCCTCTCCTAAGGGTGAATTCTTATAGGCTCATCTGGTATTTTTTTTAAGGATGATGAGAGACGCTATTAGTTTCATTCCCTTATGATGATGCTTCTGATCATGAAGGCGGAAATTTCTGTGGTATAATTCTCTATGGAGATATGTCCTGTCTGCAAGCAACCGATAGATGAATGTATCTGTTGTCCTGAATGAGGGCATGTGTGCCTCCTGGATCAGGGGGAATTCTATTGCCCGGTGTGCAAGCCTAAACCTGAAGAATCTGAAAAAAAAAGCCCGGAGGCTGATCACTGACGGTTTGACTTCAAAAACCAAAAAATCCTTGACAGCCCTCCCGGTTAAAGGTTGCAAACATTTTTGTCACAGTCAAAATGTATTGAGTTCTTTCTGTAGTTTTCAGAAACAATTCCTGCTAAAATATTAATAGTAGTTTTATAAAATAATATTTAATTTCTCAAAGTGAAAGGAGATGCCATGAGTCAGTCAGAATATCATAATTTCATAAATCGCAGAGACTTTTTGAAACTCGGAGTTTTAGGAGCCACTACCGCAGCAGCAGGTCTGAGCAGTATTGCAGGAATTTCCGAAAGTGCAGCGCTCAATGCAGCAATCCAGCCTGTGTATAGGAAACTGGGGAGGACAGGGCTGAAACTCACCGTTGTCAGCTTTGGCGCCATGCTCACTCCAGAGAATGAGGTGATGCGGGCTGCCTTTGACCTCGGTGTCAACTACGTTGATACTGCGCGCAGGTACATGGACGGCAGGAATGAAGAGATTGTCGGAAAGGCACTTAAAGGCATTAGAAACAAGGTTTATGTCGCAACGAAAACACTCCCGACATCAAATTCAAAAAAAGATATTTTTCAGGATGTAGAGACAAGCCTTTCCAAGCTTCAGATAGACCATATAGACGTAATCCAGCTCCATAACCTTAAGAGTAAAGAACGGGCATTTATCCCTGAGGTACGTGAAGCACTTACAGAACTCCGCAAACAGGGCAAGGTCCGTTTCCTTGGTATTACCACTCACACGAATCAGGCTGAGGTTCTTAATGCCCTTGTTGATGACCCGGAGAAATTTTTTGATATGGCATTGGTGGGGTATAACTTCAAAAGTGAGATGGAGATAAAAAATGCAGTTGCACGCGCTGCAAAAGCCGGTATTGGAATCGTCGCCATGAAGACACAGGCAGGTGGATATAAGACTGACGCACTTGGACCCATCAGCCCTCACCAGGCTGCTCTCAAGTGGGTGCTCCAGGATACGAATGTGACGTGTGCAATCCCCGGTATGAAAGATATGGAGATGCTCAAGGAAGACATTGCGGTTATGGGAATGAAGCTAACCCGCACTGATGAGCAGATACTCAAACATTACTCAGAAGCTATTCAGCCATATTATTGCCACTTCTGCGCAAAGTGTGAGCCAACATGCCGGAATAACGTGGCTATCAGTATCATCAACCGCTGCTTGATGTATGCAGAAGGCTATGGGAGCATCGAGCTTGCCCGGTCAACCTACAATGAGATTCAAACTGACAAATCAGCTTCTGCATGTCTCAGTTGCTCTGAATGTGTTGCACATTGCGTCAACGGTATTACTATTGCTCACAGGATGCGTAAAGCCCAGACATTGTTTGGATAAATCATTATGAAGATACGTATCATCTCTCTATTTTTTGTTTTTATTTTTCATGCCTTTGTGTTTGCTGCTGATACATCTATTGAAACCCTGTTGCCCTCACCGGGTTTCTCAGAAGGATGGATTATGGAAGGCAAGGTAAACAGCTACACAAAGGACACCCTCTATGAACATATCAATGGTGAATCTGAACTTTATTTCCCCTATGGTTTTGAGATTGTTGGTTCGGCTCTTTATGTGAAAATAAGTGATCCGAACATTGCCCTTGTTGCTGATATCTTTAAGATGGGGTCATTGCTGGATGCCTTTGGCATATACTCAAATTACCGCATACCTTATGCAGAAGAGATTAAAATTGGGAGTGAGGGTTTCGTGACCAGTTCACAGTTAATGTTCTATAAAGATCGCTATTTTGTGAGATTGGCTGCCTCAGGTACGTTAACTCTGGAACGTGCTGTGTTCGTTGCCTGTGCAGAGGCGATTGCCAAAAACCTTCCCGGTGAATCTTCCCGTCCAAAAGAACTGGAAATCCTGAAAATTCCCGATGTCACTCCAAAGACAGAAAAGTACGTTACTCAAAGTGTGCTGGGCTATGCGTTTCTCAAAAAAGGTTTTATCGCGGAAGCGACACTCGATGGTAAACCTGTAAGGGTGTTTGTTATCCTCGATGAATCACCAAAAGCCTCTATATACACGTTTGAACAGTACATCAAGTATCTGAATGAATCAGGTGTCCAGCCGTATCTGAGTAAAAGTACGAGTGGTGCAACAATTACTGTTCAGGATCCTTTGTATAAGGGTGTGATGGTTCGGCAATCAGGCCGCTATCTTCTCGGCGTGATTAACCTTAAAGACCCTTTAAAAGCCGCCTCGCTTATTGACCGATTGCAGTCCCATATCTCAGCACCATAAAAACCAACACAAATACCTCATAAATCACGGGGACTTAACAGTCCAATTGATTATCTCATCATGGAAGAACTAAGCAACTTTTTCCTTTGCAGGCTGGACCCGAATTCTTTTCCCTTTTAGCATCATGTCGTTCAGCGCACCAATGACTTTATCTGCGAGATCAGCCTGGACTTCTACAAAACTGAACGTATCGAGGATTGCAATCTTCCCGATTTTTCTCCCCGGGATATTTGTACTCTCCGAAACGTATTTTACGATATCGCCAACCTTTATATTGTCTTTTTTGCCTATCGTCATGAAGAGCTTGGTAAAATTCTGGTCTGATGAGGAATGTGACTTAGACTCTTCAATGTCTTCAACCTCCATATTTCCTGAAGTGAGGCTCATGGCTGCTGCCGCGACATCCTGCGGAGCGTACCTTGTGAGGAGCCTTTCTATTAAAGAGAGATACCTTCTGTGGCTCCCTTTAGAGATTATGTCTTCAAGGGTATCAACAAGTTCTTTTTCCTTTGCCTTTGTTACTTCATCCCGGGTAGGAAGATTTGCCTTTTTGATGGTTGTTCTTGCAAATTTTTCAATAAGTTTCAGCTGCCTATATTCCCTGGGTGTCACAAGGGTGATGGCAATACCGGATTTCCCTGCCCTGCCTGTTCTGCCTATCCTGTGAACGTATGCATCGGGGTACTGAGGAATGCTGTAATTGATGACATGTGTCACATCAGGAATATCCAGTCCCCTTGCAGCAACGTCTGTGGCAACAAGGATGTCAAGGTTGCCCTTCCTGAATTGATTCATCACCTCATCCCTATGGGACTGTGTATAATCTCCATGGATCGAGCCGGCATCATAGCCCATCTGCCTGAGCTGTCCTGACACGTCATCCACAGCTCTTTTTGTATGACAGAAGATGAGCGTTAACGAAGGGTCCTCCACGTCCAGAAGCCGGGTTAACGCCTTTATCTTGTCTTCTTCCCTGACTTCATAGAAGATCTGTTTTATCTTCGCGACCACCAGGTTCTTGGCATCAACATAGACCTTCTCAGGCTCATGCATGTACCTGGCTGAAATTCGAACAATTTCCTCGGGCATTGTAGCTGAAAAGAGCATTGTCTGCCGATCCTTTGGAACCTCTTTGAGTATTCTTTCCATGTCATCGATAAAGCCCATATTCAACATCTCATCGGCCTCATCAAGGACAACGATACCGACATCTTTCAAAACAAGGGTTTTTCTCTGTATATGGTCTATTACCCGCCCCGGCGTGCCGACTACCACATGAACTCCTTTCTTCAGGCTTCGTATCTGCCGTTCAATGGATTGTCCGCCGTAGATCGGAACTGAGGTGACTCCCTTATTCTGGCCTATTCTGTTTAACTCCTGTGCTACCTGTACCGCAAGCTCCCTCGTAGGAGCAAGCACGATGGCATAAGGGTTTTTACTTTTTCCTTTTTTACGCCATTCAACAATAGAAATACCAAAGGCAGCTGTTTTCCCCGTGCCGGTCTGTGCCAGCCCTATGATGTCCCGCCCCTCAAGAGCAGGGCCAATTGCCATTTTCTGTATTTGGGTAGGTTCTTCAAACCCCATATCGGAAAGCGCATTCAGAACCTCATCCGAAAGACCAAACTCATAAAATCTCTTATACATTCATTCTTCTCCTGTTTTCCAACTCTTTTTATTTAAACTCAAGAAAAATCTCCTTTATCTCTTATATGCGAAGCTACCAGATATTTTTATAGCAAAATGGAGGGATACACTAAATTGCAGTCTATTCCACCTGGGTATTGCTCTTTCAGTTTATTCTACAACATTCTGTCGATTTTTGGGAATTAAGAAGAGCAAAGGGGGATCTTGCCTGACTTTTAAACCCCTTTATCTCCCTTTGCCTCTTACAACTTTCTCTTATCTATAACCCTCTTTGCCTTCTCCTCAAACCGTTCAAGGGTCTTTTTTTCTACTGGTTTCACTTCAACGGAGATACCAAGCTCCGAGGAAAGCTTTGTCTTGATCAAATCAATAAAATCTT
>JAOUJR010000119.1 GCA_029883145.1 Nitrospirota bacterium | reverse complement strand
GTTGATTGCGATCTGGCCGTAGAATCTTTGCAAGTTCAGCAACGGTTTTGTACTCTCCGGTATGACATTTTGAACATTCGACAGGACCTACTTTCTCATCTTTTTTCGCTTTTTTAGTAAATTCCACGTGGCAGTTCAGGCACTGCAGATGAGAGGCTTTTCTTATTGTAAGGCCCTTTTTTGCTGCAGCACGAACAATAGGTGTTAACTCAGGACCCCACTTTTTCTCAATGTCATGACAGTAGTAGCAGGATTCCTCTGTTCCCTGTTCATATACTAACCGTAATGTTTCATCTGGTTCTTCCGCATCGTATGTGTGATGGCAGAGGCTGCAATCTTCTTTCAATTTCTTATTCTTAACATGTTTATCATGACGGGCAAAATCAAATTCAAAAACAGGATACTTCACCCTTACAGGTTCAAGCTCCTTTTTATGACAATCTCCACAGGTAGATGTGGCAGGGCCAGCCTTTTTCCCATCTGCTACCCTCTTTTTATGGCAGTCAGTACATTCTGCATGGTAAGAATTCATTATGGAGTCTCTGTCTTTTCCAATTAGTTTTTTAGGGAATTCAAAGATGATATTATTCCACTTATCGAGAGGGTGGCAGGTATTACAGGTTTCCCATTCCTTTTTACCTTCTTTTACAAGGGCTTCAGTATGTTTCTTATGGTCAAAGATTACCTGAGGGCGTTCTAAGGGACCGAATAACTCTGTATGAGCGATAGAAACCTTATTTTCCGGCTTATCCCAGATAACCTCCTTAACCGGTGCATAGGCTTTTACAGTATAAACAGTGTTTGCCCCAATAACAACTAAAAGCAGAACACATGCAAGTGCTGTTAATAAAACACTCTTTTTTATCATACTTTTAATCCTTCCCGAATTATCCTCATGCTTTTAATTCCTCAGGAATTTCCATTGTTTCAGTTATTATTTCATCCATAAACTTAGCTTTCATACCGAGATTGTAATGCTCGATTATGTGGCTCATACCGGTATAACAGTTGTGGCATGGGGTAACTAAAATCTTTGCACCCGTTTCCTTCAACTGTTCAGCCTTTATTCGACCTCCTTCCATCCTTACACCTTTCCACGGCGGGCCAAAGGCAACTACCCCTCCACCAGCAAGACAGCAAAAGTTGTGCTCCCGATTTGGATACATTTCTATAAAATTCTCACACGTTGCATTAACAAGATATCGGAGCTTTTCCGCTCCACCTGCACGCCGTACAAAATTACACGGATCTTGAAGAGTAACAGGCTCCTTAATCTTTCTGGCTATCTTTATTTTTCCTTCTTTCAGGAGCTCATAGTAAAACTCGCAAGGGTGAAGGATTTCTACAGGGATATCTTTCCATCCTAACATCGGCGGTGCCACATACCTTGTGGCAAACAATGGATGCCCTCATTCAGTCAAGACTAATCGTTTTACCTTTAACCTAAGGCAGTTCTCATAGAGTCCCAGAACAACCCTCTGCATTGTCTCAAAGTCACGGATGAACATGGCCATATTGACAGAATCCCAGCCATCTCGTGAGGGAACGGTCCAGTCAATTCCGGCTACATTCATTATTATAGCAGTCCGGACAACATGGTAGGTCGCTATTTTTGGTTCGGTGCCGAGGGGTGCCCACATTACCTCTGCCCCCTCTTTTTCGATGGGGAGCCGGAGATTCTTATACTCCAACCGGGTCTCATCTTCTAACCACTGGATGGTATCGATCCAGTCAGCCTGTGAGATCCACAACTGGGTCAGCGTAGCGGATTGGCTATTGTCCTGATCCAGTATGTTATGAGGGACTACTCCAAGAAGGAAAAGGATACGGCGGACCATACCTATCTGATATGTTATATCCAGCCCGAAGGGGCAGTACATACTGCAGCGATGGCAGATATTGCATTCCGTGAAGGCTATCCTGGCACATTGTTTGATGAATTCCGGGCTGACCTTCCCTTTTCTTCTTATCATCTCCCATAACGTTAACCTGAGCTTACTCGCCGGTGAATAGGTCGGGTCTTTATCATGTGAGATGTAGTACTGGCATGCATCTGAACAGAGCGCGCAGTGTATACAGGTCTCTAAAGGTGCTAAGAATCTCGCAGCAGTTTTTCTCAGATTCAAAACAGCATTGATTGTTTTTTCTATCTTTTCTGGAGTAAGTCTTTTTATCGTTTCATCAAAGCCTGGATCAACAACCTTTTTTCTTTTGATCCTTAGCTCTTTATCCAGGCTTGGTTCAAGAACTTCTTCTATTTTAACCTCTTTTTCAACCGCTTTAACCTCAGCCATGGGCTAACCTCCATAATATTAATATTTTATTTACCAGTCTCTTGCTTGAAACCACCCACCAAATTGAGAACCCATAAATGACCTTGTTAACCAGAAATAAAGCATATGGCCTAATCGAGTAAAAGGAATGGCTATTAACATAGTTTCTCCAGCGAGCATATGAATAATTAACATAATCTTATATGGGAGAAGTAATTCATGATATGCTAAAAATCCAGTTAGAAATGGTGCAAAGGTGATTGTAAGTAGGATATAGTCAGAGGCAAAGGTAACGAATTTCACCTCAGGAGCAACGATCCTTCTTATAAAGAAAAATAGGCAACCAAAGAGAACTATCATGGCCATTACATCAGCAGTTCCTTCAGAGAGAGTCCACCAGCTTATCCCCCAGGATTCATACCAGAGGGTATTATGTGAAAGGAGGAATATTGGGGTGAAAACAAGGCATATGTGGAAAGCAAAGGTCACGATGGTCATCATAGGGCGTCTTTTCCAATTCCTGCTGGCAAAAGGAATAAGCCAATGAAGAATAGAACGCAGGCTATATTTTAGACTCATATAAGGGAATACTACCTTCTCTTTCTTTGCAAGTAAGATCAAGGTTCTTACTTTGTATATACTTCCTCCAATAAATATGATGAATGCAATCCAGACTAAAGGGCCCCTTACAAAAGTATATACAGAGGGGTTTGTGAAAAACTCATACATTTTCTAACCTCTTTAACTAAATTTCATCTATTGCAACTACCCGACGATAATATTTCCCTTTGTCTATGCACCGAATTAAGAGTTTTCCTCCATCCGGACTAAAGACAGGAGTCCAGAGGTGTTCAAACTCCTGCTTACCTACCTTGCCATCAATAACTAAGAAATATCTACCGTTTCTTTCAGCCTTGGCTACTACTTTATCACTATCAGGGGTAAAGATCGGATCCCATATATTGTCGAACTTCTCCATCCAGGGAGAGCCATCTACAGCGATTGTCCACCTGTTATTATCTTTAACTACTGCTGCGACTTTTTTACTATCCGGACTGAAAACCGGTGCGAGAGCCGCCTCATTAAAAATAATGTTCCAGGGGGTACCATCAACTGCTATTGTCCATTTAGGAAATTGTGGAGCAACAACAGCAGCTATTTTCTGGCCATCCGGGCTATATTTTTGGTGCAAGACCTGATAAAAATTGCCCCAAATCGGCTTTCCATTCATTGCCATGGTCCAGCCTTTAGGTGTCCGGACCGGGGCAATCACATCACTGCTTCCGGGCTTAAAGATTGGGTCCCACACTAAACCAAATTTTCCTTCCCAGGCTTTTCCATCCACAGCAATAGTATATTGGGCTTGTTCTGTTCTTACCGCTGTCGCCACATGTGCACTGTCAGAGCTGAAGAGAACTCCCCAGACTGCCAGAAAGGTGTTATCCCATAGATTTCCATCCACTGCGATAGTCCAGATTTTTTCCCAGAAAGCAAAAATATCTACTGCGCCTTTACGTTTTGTCTGGACACGAGATGCTGTCTTTTTCCCATCAGGGCTCACAGCAAGATCTCTTGCGTCCACAAACAAATTTTCCCACCTTTTCCCATTAATGTAAGCTCCGTATTCTTCCCCTACTTTAATATTAAAGGCAATTCCTTTCCCATCAGGTGTCAAAGTCAGATTCCATAGATAATCAAACGCTTCCTCCGAGATTTCGTGCTCAACAACAAAATTCCACTCAAAGTTTCTATACACAAAACAGAGCAATTGATTATCAGGATTGAATTTAAGTGACCAGACCCTGTCGAAGGTCTCTTCCCAAACTTCTCCATTTATGCATGTGGTAAATCTTTTATCTTCCGTTAGCACTACAGCGGCTATTTTTTCACCGTCGTCACTCGGGATTAATTCACGGATATTAACAAATTTCTCTTTCCATTCATTTATGTCTGCGAGTAACTTTTCTTTCGTATCCCAGTCCCAGTTTGATAAACCAGTCATTTATCGTCCTCTTGCAATTATATAAAATATGTCAATAGCTTAAATTTGTGTGATTTGTCTGATTGTTCCGATGTCTTATTAAGTGGAGTACTGATAAATTTTTTCGGCAAGAAAACTGGTATCACACACCCCCAAAAAAGCTAAAACAGAAAAAAGTTAGCATAATATTTTCAAAAAGTCAAGAGGAAAGTTTTTTAAAAAATAAAAATTGCGGAATCGCTGTGTTCTGGAGTGACATATTTAGTTCATGAAGAATGTCTGCCTTGTGTTTCTATTTAATACTCCAAAGGCATATAGGCAGCTGAGTTGGTGGGGAGGATAAATTTCATAACAGTTTTTTGCATATCTTTTAGTCAGTCTTAAATTCTTATACCTGATCGTTGAATAGTCTGTCTTAATTTGCCTACTCCTTGAACGATTCCGTTATTGACCATAATTTGAGGGCCATTAGGAATCAGGATTCGGCGTGCGAATGTTGCTACATCCATTCCAAGTGCTTTGCCATCAATACCAAAAACAGGTCCACCACTCATTCCATTCAGCGAAGTATGTTGAGTCATGAACCCATCATGGGTTCTGCCTTCATTTACAGTTGTAATATAATCAATTACAAAAGTGGGCTGATAATATTTTCTTACCGCATTGACATCAATTATGCCATCTTGATGACCACTCATTTGAGCTAAAGGATATCCACAAAGGCAAATAGATGTCCCAATACGAGGACATTCTTCTGAAATAGTGAAATAAGGCTGATTCTGAATGTTGATTTGACCAATAAAAATATCACTCTTCGTATCTCGAAATATTTCCTGTATAGTGAGAGGTTGGGGAAGTACACTATCTGGAATATTCCCTCCATAAATAATCTGTGCGCCTTTTGGTATTTCATTAATTACATGTTCTGCAGTAATGAAATAACCAGTCGAAGAAATAAAAAATCCCGTTCCAGAGATGCCTACACTCATTCGATTACCAATACGATGTTCCCAGAAAATCGGAAAAAATGCAGAAGATACTCGTTCAATAGCATCAGCAAACATATAAAAAACTCCTTTCAAAATACAGGATGCAATTTATTGTATTATTATAAATTAATAGATAGGAAATTTGATGATAAATATAGTTCGTCCCTTGAAAAAAGTTATAGAATCTGGCTGAAAATCTGCTCAACTTTTTCATGTCCACCTCCGATTAGGGTTGTTATTCTTTGTGTATCTATTTACTCAGATTGGGGCTTTCTCAAATATGTATTTTGAACAGGTATGTGATAAAATAAAGAAAATCTCTATATCTAAATTATTAGGGAATTCTTGAGGAAGGATTGAACTTTATCTTAAAACCCATTTTACCGACAAAGCTGTTGATAAATGTGAAACAGGTGCTGAAAAAATGAGCTACACATCTCAACGTAATTTCCATAAAATTCCATGGCATCGCTTATTTGTCTTTTTCTTTCTCTCGATCGTAATAGGAACTGCTGGATACATCTATCATAAAAATCAACAAAGCAACATTAGACAGGAAATAGAGAAAGAGCTCTCTGCAATAGCTGACCTTAAGGTAGTACAGATTGAAAACTGGCGCAAAGAGCGCATGGAAGA
>JAOUJR010000118.1 GCA_029883145.1 Nitrospirota bacterium | reverse complement strand
TGAAAAGATTGCACTGACTTTTAGTCTTTCCTTGATTAAAATATCACAGAGTATATCAACTGGTTCTTTCCCTTTCATATGAGCTATTTCTGAAAGACTTTTCCCCTCCATCCACGTGTTCTTTTCTGAATTGACAGATGATATATAAACGTTATCCCAGTAGTAGTCCTTAGATGGATGTGCATTCCTTATCTCTTTTTTTATCTGTTTTTGAAACTTTACACTCTCTAATTTTTTTAACTCTTCCTCTGAACCTCCTGCGTAAGTCCATGATGGAAGTACAGTATCGAGGTCTGTGCTTGAAGCAGTATAAGGATACCTGTCACACGTAAGATACTCTCCTTTTCTGTTTGATTCCCGGAGGAGTGATATCACATTGTCAATCTTGTGCCAATTTTTTTCACCGCTTGTCTTGATATGGGAAATATGAACCTTGATTTCTGCTTCTCGCCCAATCTTAATCATTTCCTCAATAGATTCTATTAACTCATCTCCTTCACTTCTCATATGAGATGTGTAGATAAGATTCTTGCAGCATCTTGCCATTTCAATCAGCTCTTCTGTATCTGAATACATACCGGGTGGATAGATTAAACCTGTAGAAAACCCGAGAGCACCTTCCTTGATTGACCTCTTTGCGAGAGCGTACATCTTCTTTAATTCTGCCCGTGTTAATTTCCGATCATCATAACCCATTACAGATGCCCTTATATTCCCATGGCCTACAAGAGTCGCAAAATTGATAGTCAATCCTTTTTTCTTCAGGATTTTGAAATACTCGCTAAAGGTTGACCAGCGTTCCTTGATATTGAATTCCTTAAGGTCTTCTTCCCTGCGATTGAGTGCTTCACCATAAAGTGGCGCAGCAGAAAGACCGCAATTGCCGTTTATTTCTGTTGTTATCCCTTGATATACTTTTCCCTCTGCGCGAGGGTCAGCAAGTAAAGTAAATTCAGAATGTGCGTGAGTGTCTATAAATCCGGGAGCAACAGCTAACCCATCTGCATCTATAACTTTCTCCGGCCTTGGTAAGCCTTTTGATTTCTGACTGACAAAGACAATTTTATTCCCTGAAATGCCTATATCTGACTTAAATGGTTTTGAATGAGAACCATCAAAGACGAGACCATTTTTTATGAGCAGGTCAATCTTCATTGTTCACCCTTCTCAAAAAAACTCTCCGGTGACTGTACACTTTTCACAAATAACGGCAATAAGAGCATTGATACAATCCTCACACGGGACCAGAACCCAGTTATATTTCCTTCATTAATCTTTTCCCTGTACATCTCTGCGACTTGATCTTTAAGTCTCGGGAGAGATTTCATGGTAAGGCCCATCGTAGAAAAGAATTCAACAACAGGAATACCTAACCGCTCAAGAGGTTTTAAAAGTTTTCCAAAGGCACCTACAAGCAATTCTATCTGTGTTGTGGCAACAAGCAGCTTCGCACCTGCTATCATAAAAAACACCCGCATTGTTCTGATGGATGATATATGAAGACCTTCATCTGTGATAATAACAGGCCCTGCACTGTAAAGTATCTTACCGTGCTGAAAAAGCACATTGCTGACAAAGGTGAACAAGAGAAAAAGGCTTATCGGAATCCAGCCTCTCTTCAGAGATTTTAAGGGTATTTGGAGAAGCAATATCGACAATGCTAATAATATAAGCAGATAAACAGTAAGGTTTTGAACAAGGAAAAGGCATACAATAAAGACTATATATGAGATAATTTTAATTTCTGAAGACAAAAGGTTACCTATATCCCTGCTACTTTCTGTGCTACAGGAGTAGAAATGATGTACGTGTCAAGTCCTGCAGCAATTGCTCTTGAAATTTGCATTCTATAAGAATCTTTTGAGAGTAGTTTTTCCTCCTCCGGATTACTTATAAATGATACTTCAACAAGGACTGAGGGCATCCTTGCACCAAAAAGCACATAAAAGAGCGCTTGTTTGACACCAAGGTCCACCACATACTTTTTGGAGTCATTGTTGAGAGTTGATACCATGGATTTCTGGATATAGTTCGCAAGTTTTACAGATTCATCTCTTTTATTCTGTCTCATAAGATCTTCTGTGATAACCTTCACCATATCCATCTGTCGATTCATTTCTCGCATCTTCTTGAGCGATATCGCATTTTCCCTTGCAGCAACCCTCAAAGCCTCTTCATCATTTGTCCAGTTAAGAAGATACGTTTCTATACCTCTTGCCTTTCTTTTAGGACTCGCATTGGCATGTATTGATATGAAAAGGTCTGCATTCTTATTGTTCGCGATAGCAGTCCTCTCCTCAAGAGGGATGAATATATCCGTTTCTCTTGTGAGAAAAACATCATTCAATGGATTTTCTGCCAGTATCTTTTTAAGCTTTACGGCTATGTCAAAAACCACGTCCTTTTCATAAAGATTTTTTGGACCGACTGCACCAGGGTCATGGCCTCCATGCCCCGGGTCGATAACAATCCTCCTTTTAATAGTCAATGCTTCTGGTTTTTTATCCTCGAGATCTGCTCCATAGACATCTATAACCAGTCTCGCTGGATCATCAATAATAAAGACGTTAAAGTCTGTAATTTTTTCGAGGTCAAGGACAACCCTTACAGTAGATGGGTTGAATTGCCCGGCCCTGACCATCTTCAATATCCCATCTCCTACAGGGAGATTTGTCTTAATCTCCTTTTCCAGTGAGGTGTTTTGCAGGTCAAAATAAAGCCTGTCAGGATTTGCTATTCGATTCTTTGAAAATTCAACAGGCCCTGAGAGATCAACCACAACTCTTGTATAATCAGGGGATGACCAGTAGCGTATTCCTTTGACGTCTATTTTATGAGAAGCGGCAGAGGAAGAAAAAAAGAAAAAAATGGAAATGAGAAATAAAATGACAACAAACTGTAGTACGCCTTTGCTTTTTGATTTACAATTCATGCTGACTAAACAGCTTGTACAGCATTTATCTCCGGTATCTCTCTCTTTAAGTTCGCCTCAACCCAGTTTTTCAGTGTAATAGTTGACATCGGGCATGTACCACACGCTCCCTTAAGCCTTACATAAACAATACTGTCCTTTATTTCAACAAGTTCTATATCTCCACCTTCTCTCTTCAGTCCTACCCTTACTTTTGAGAGAACCTCTTCAACCTTTTCCTTAAGCATAAACCCTCCTGAATAGTATTTTCATAGACATATTATACTTCAATTTGCAAAGTAAATCATCAAAATACCTGAGATATCAGTATTTTTGACACCTTTTTACACCTTATGATACTATATAAAAAGTTATAACTATCTGAATTTTAATTATATCCTATAAAATCACCTCTGCCGGAGTGGCGGAATTGGTAGACGCAAGGGACTTAAAATCCCTCGGGGCTTTGCTCCGTGCCGGTTCGAGTCCGGCCCCCGGCACCAATAAATCAGTAAGTGGCATCAAAGGTATTTCAGGGAGCTTAGAATAAAGACTGATATTGAAAGACCTTACCTCCTGTCTCTTTTTTCTGATAAAATTTTGAAGAGATATTTTTGATGAGAAGAATCATGTTATTTTTTAGACCTGGGTTTGTGGAATGGATAAACTAATCGTCCGTGATATGCAAGAAGATGATATCCCTTCCATATTGGAAATAGAACAGATTTCGTTCAGTACTCCCTGGTCCAGAGAATCTTTTCTCAATCAACTATATGAAAAATATGCATTATCAAAAGTTGCTGTATTTGAGGAAAATGTTATCGGATATATCTGTGCGGATTATCAGCATCACAAAGCTCATATGCTAAACCTTGCTGTTCATCCAGATTTTAGAAGACGTGGCGTTGCAACACTCCTGATGCATGCAGCCATAAGGGAATTGAAAAAGAAGGGCTCTGTTTTTCTGTATCTGAAAGTGAGGGCTTCAAATACCAATGCACAAAAATTCTATGAAAGCTTCGGGTTTAATGTTGAATCTGTCAGGAAAAAATATTATGGCGATCCAGATGAGGATGCACTGGAGATGATGGCAAGGCTCTGATCTCAGCCTTGATCTCTGACATGACCGCTACACGGCTCACAGGTTCTGTTCCTTTACTCTATGCTCTTGAGAGAGAAAATACAACCATTTAATTTTCGAAGATATTATTGAAATTCTAGTGGTGCATAAGCGTTGAGTTTATACCATTTTTGATTTATCTTACTAGATAACTTTTAAGAAAACTTCTCACAATATTTTTCTGTTCTGTAATGATACTGTGTTAAAATAAGCTCATGGCAAGAACAATTTTACTCACACTACTTATAATTTGCGTGATTGTTGCGGGGATAAATGTCACTTCCACATTAATTCTGGCTTCACAGGAGAAGATAAATAAATCTCGAGTGCCGCTTCCAACCGGTGAGGATGTGGTCAGAATTTTTTTCAATCTCATTAACGAAAAAAGAATTCCGGAAGCAATCGGGATGATGGATAGCTCAATGGTTCCTGATGATACAACCAAACAGCAATGGGGTATCCAATTTAACAGCCTATCTTCAGTTTCAGTTACAAAGATTGAGCCTTTTCACAAAAAAGAATGGACTCACACTAAAAAAGTATATAAAGTTGTATTAAAAGTAAAGGTTAAACCAGAAGCAGCCCAAGCTCCCATACCAAATTATGGCTGGGAAAACGGTGAGAACATTCGCTGGATACATATTCAAAAAAACAAAAAGGGTTTATGGAAAATTTCTCAAATCGCAACAGGCCCTTAAAAAGTAGTATTCAGTTTTACGAGATTACCCAGCTTTTTTATTGCTCGTCACAAAAGATTAAATCGAATATGGGATTCTTTCATTAATAGCAAAACTCAACAATGGAAGAAACGAAAATATGATAATAGAGTATTTTAAAAGGCTGTTCATAAAAAACAAGGAATTTATACTGAATGAAGTCCTTGAAGTTAAGGGACTTATGCAGCTGTTAATGAAAAATAGAAATACAGGAGAAAAATGGACAAAGGAAGAGAAAAAGGAAATTAAAAAGCATTTTAAAAATATATCAAAAGTTGTCCCTGTATTATTAATATTTTTTCTTCCCGGAGGCTTTTTGCTTCTTCCTTTCTTAACAGAAGTGCTTGATAGAAGGAAGATTAAACGGATACATCTCATATAGGGAAAGTAATGCAATTTCTCCATTTAAGTGATAGAATTTTAAAATGAACACTCAATACCTTGGCAAAGTGAATTATTCTGACCCTCTCTACGAAATACTTTACTCACTTGTATGTCCTGATATTAAGGACCCTCTTTTTCGTGTGAAAAAAATGTCTTCACACAGTGTTTATAAATACACAGAAGATAAGTCAAAAATTGCAATCATCGGTAAATTTTTTAAAATCAATGATATAAAACAGGAACGAATTTTAAGGATAAAAGGCGAATATGATAACCTCGAGAAAATCAGGGGCTATGGATTCACTACCTCTCCCAATTACGTTGTACGGCCTATTACCAGAGACGAAAGAATCGGTCTTGCATTAATAGAAGAATTCATTTATGGAAAGGATCTTGACTATTACCTTAAAGGAGCAATTTATGAAAGGAAAAGCGCTTCATTGATGGATAAACTTTCAAGGCTTGCAGCTTTTCTGTACGTACTCCACAAAAAAACAGAAATGGCACACACTGTTGAACTTGATTTGGTAAGTGCTTATTTCCAGAAAGTGATAAATAAATTATATACACAGGGAATTCTATCAGATTGTGACAGAAAGGAATATTTTAAACTAAAGGATAAATGGTTGGACAGGACTTTGCTTCAAACTGCAAAAAGTGTCATTGTTCACGGAGATGCTACTCCAACCAATTTTATATTCACTCAAATGGGTAATATAGTTGCAATAGATCTTGAGCGTATGAAAAATACAGACCGCATATTCGATGTGAGCATGGTATGTGGAGAATTAAAACATGCATTTCTCTGGAGAACCGGAAACCCCTATGCCTCA
>JAOUJR010000117.1 GCA_029883145.1 Nitrospirota bacterium | reverse complement strand
TGGATGGTCAGCGTCATTCGAGGGTACGGTCAATGTGCTTGTAAAAGTGCCTTCGGCGTCAGGAGCAAACTTCACGGTAATCCAGCAGGCTGCTGAAGCAGAAAGTGATTTCCCGGAGCATTCATCGAATGAGATCAAAAATGGTGATGAAGGTCTGCTAATCGTCCCAATCACGAGGTTCCCGATGCCGATGTTAGATATGGTGAGTTCCAGCGATTGAGAAGCACCAACAGCCATAGAGTCAAAATTAAGCGCCAAAGGATTTATAGAAATTTCCCAGCTATCCAATAACCCTGTCAAGGTAACAGTTATGCTGTGAGATGCAGTCTGACCATACATATCATCGGCTATGGCTGTGATGGTATTCTGGCCTTCAATAAGTGAAATTGTTGCAGAAAATGTATTATTACTCACAGACGCTTGAATACCGTTGACTGTTACATTTACATTGTTAGTAACAGTCCCTGTAACTGTTATGGATGATGAACTTACCACAGCACCATCCTGCGGATTTATTATCGTTATGGTAAGGGGTGATAGTGGAGTTAATTGAACATTAATAGTAAGAGTTTGTCCTGCATTAATAGAGCCGTTGAATGTCTGTTGGATATATCCTGATTTTACAAAAGTAGCAGTAAAACTCCCTGAAGTTAAGCCTGATACTGTGTATCCACCATTTGAATCAGTTGTTGTTAAATGAGTACCAAAAGAATCTGTTACTGTTATTGTAACATTAGATAAAGGCAAGCCTGTGACCGAATCGGTAACAGTCCCTGTGATTACAGCTTTTGTTACGAGAGTTACAGCTATACTGTGTGTAGCTATTTGACCGTAATTGTCAGAAGCGCTTGCTGTTATAACATTTAAACCTTCATGAAGGTTTAACCCTGTAGCTGTAAATATATTGCCTGAGACGGTTGCTTGAACTCCATTTATAGTAACTGCTGCAGTCGAATCACTGACTGTTCCTGTAACTGTTGTGGGCGTATTATTTAAGACCGCGCCATCGGAAGGAGAGATTATCGCAATGGTTAAAGGAGTTATCTGAGTTGAGTATTTCAGGGTTAAAACCCTTTTACTTATTTTCCCCTCAGGGGTCTCTGCAATTATTTCAATGATGTTATCTCCTTCGAAAAGAGATTCTGTGGCAGAAAATGTTCCATCAGGCATAAGTGAAGTCTGTTGCCCTCTCACCAAAAGCTTAGTTATATTCCCTTTTACATAGCCACTTATGGTTGTATCCTTAAAGGCTGTAATAGAATTATTCTTCGGTGAAAATATTGTTATCTCTGGAAGGTTCAAATATGGAGCGACGGAATATATATAAATTTTATTTCCAGCTGGTTGTATATCCTCGTCTAATGCTATAATTTCTTTCAGGCCGTCTTTGTTTATATCAGCTGCTGTTAAGACTTTCATCCCTTCTCTTGATATGTCAGGAATGTTTTCACCAAAGCTACTGCCAAAACAAATCTTTGGGCCTGGTCCTGTAAGAATATCTCCAAAGCCGTCTTGGTTGATGTCACCCATCTGCGATGTGAAATTGAAGGAATCTGAAAGAACAATATCGGGCACATTATCTAAAGAAGGACCTCCGTAGTAGATGTTGCGACCCATAGCGATATCAGAATGCCCGTCGCCGTTCATATCGCCCGCGGAAGAGACTACGGCACCCACCCCATACAACGTGAGTCCCCGATTCAAATATTGTCCTCCATATAAAAGATATGCACCGCTTACCTTATTAAGATCGCTGAATCCCGGGCCGCCCGTAAGAATATCGCTATAGCCATCACCATTTACATCCCCTGCTGTTGATAGATAAAACCCCATCAGTTCCCATGCATTTGGACCAGAAAATCTGTAAGTACCAGGATTGGATAGGTTTGATCCCCCAAAAAGAATAACGACACTTCCGCTCCTGTCCATTCCACCATATGGAGCACCTACTAAAACATCGGAGAAGCCGTCGCCATTAACATCACCAGCAGGCGCTAAGGAAGATCCCAACCTTTCCGCCAACCAATACACCGAATTTCCACCATCTCCAAAACTCTGCCTGCCAACCATTGAAAAAACAGCTGTTGTGTTTAGTTCCGGTGCTCCGGAATAAATATAAATTTTTCCGATTTCCTGATAGGTCCAAGTATTATCAGGTGGGGTATACTCCGGCGCCCCTATTATCAATTCATCATATCCGTCATTGTTCAGATCAACTATAGCAAGCGATTCTCCAAAGTTAAAGCCTTCTCCGTACACACTTATATCAGGATTCCCGCTTGTGTTACCACCATAATATATGTCTACTTTACCACTGCAAACTACTTTACTGCCTCGGCCTGAACAATATCCCGGATAACCAAATACCATATCTGGGTATCCATCTCCGTTGATATCTCCTACAGCGACTGCTGAAATATCAGGAGTGTCAAAGCTTCTTATTTTTAAGTCATAATAGGTCTCTGTCGTTTCTGAGGAATAGACGCTTTCATTGCCTGAGTTGTCAACTGATGTGATTTCATAATAATAAGTCATTCCATGTTGAACATTTGCATCTTTATATCCAGCTGCGTAGCGGTCTATTAATGAGGGGTTTATCCTGCTATACGTAGATGAAGATGTTCTCCTGTAGATGTTATAGCCTGCAACGTCCGAATCGGGAACCGTGCTCCAGTAGATATTGATAAAACCTTCTCCAGAAACCGACCTTATATTTTTTGGTGGAGACGGTGATTCAATATCAGATTGGATAGTAATTTCAGCACTGCTACAAAAACCGATATATGTATTCCTATCATAATCTTTATAATAAATCTTGGAAGGTGAAATCGAATATAGCCCTTGAGCTGAACTTGAAACATAGAAATCCGCAGTTAAAGTTATTCCCTGCCCTATATTGCTCCATTCAAGAATAATGGAATTTTTTCTCGTGTTTATTTCTGCTTTTGTTGCTGCCGGGTTCGTAGAAATATTCGTAATATTTAACCCTTTCGTATAATTAAATTTTGCATAATAAGTCTTGATGTCAAACGCTTTATCATTTGTTGCAGAAAAAGTCATAGCCAACCAGTGTCCTGTCTGAATTGTTGCACTTGATGGACTCAGAGTTGCATAGTCAACAGTACTCGAATGAGCTATATTTAACTGGAGAATAAATAAAGATATAAAAGCGATACCTAAAGTCTTAATTACACATCTCATGTACCTCTCCTTCCAAAAAAGCCCACCTTTCTACAAGTCGCAGACCACAAAGGTGGGCTTTAAAATGGGAATACTTATGCCTGTTATCTCAACAGTGTTGAGATTTCCGTGCTGAATATATCACTTATGAAGGCAGTTGTCGACCCGAAATCGTCAAAAAAAATTCCCGATTTCGTCAATTTTTTAACTTTTTAATTTTTTAGGCGGGATGCCAAACGTCCTTTTGAATGCTTCTGAAAAATATTTTTGTTTGTATCCAAGGAGTTCAGCTATATCACTCACTTTCAGACTTCTGCTCCTCAGAAGGGCACGAGCTCTTTTGAACCTGATGGTATTGAGGTAATCTTGAAATGACTGACCGGTCAGGAGTTTAAAATATTTACAGAAGTAAGTCCTGTTCATGCCTGCCATCTTGAAGGCATCTGAGATGGTTAATGACAGTTTTAAGTTTTCATCTATATAATTTTTTACTTTCATAATTCTATCCAGAATATCGGATGGGATATCCGCATAACGGTCATCAATTGACAAAGATATGGGGTTATATTGTCGATGAGGAGAGCAATATATGAGTAACTCGGTTTTTTGGAGTATTTCCTCTGCTGTAAAAGGCTTCTTCATATAATCATTTGCCCCTATTCTAAAGGCGCTTTGGCAAGCACTCTCTGTGCCAAAACCTGTAATGATGACAACAGGTGTTGACGGGTACCTTTTTCTAATCTGTCTGAGTACTTCAAGTCCACTTAAATCTGGCAGGATGAGGTCAAGAAAGACAAGAGAAATATTCTCGGAAATCATCCTCAATCCTACCCATGCAGTTTCTGCGAAATATACCCTGAAGTTATCCTTAAGAATTGTCCAGAGCACCTCTCTCGTGACCTGACAATCATCGATTACCAGAATGCTCTTTTTTGCCATGCCTTTAATTCTCAAAAGAGTTCTCTTTTCACTTTAAGCAAATAACTGTATATAATTATGTAATAATATCAGTATTTCTATGGTTGTCAAATTTAAATATCTTATTGATTTATTAGTTTTTGTAATGATTATTCACCTCGTAGGTGGAGGCATTAATACCCGTCCCAAAGATCCCAATGGGTCCAACTATCAGGGGTTGGAAAGTTCCTGTTAACCTTTCTCAGTTCTTCATAGAGCGCATCACAAAAATGCCATAAGGTGTTGTCTATGTCTACGATTGCTCTTTTATTTTTAATCATGAAGCAACCTGCCACAGTACTGACAAACTTTAGCTTCTCGTTTTATCAATTCAGCACAATAAAAACATTTTTTCAGTTCCTCTGACATCTGCCCTTGTTTGCCCTTTTGATTGTCAGGTTTAATCCATAATGAATGGGGCAACGCCAATATGAATAACATAGCACCATAAAACCACCATAATATAAAGCTCTTCCCTTTGTTTCGGGCTATTATCGCAGGGATTATTCCGATAATAACTGCTAATATCATTATTTCTATCAGTTCTCTTTCCATTATTAATAATAAACCAAAATAAATTATAATTGATGGTGTCTTTTATTTCTCAGTTTAAAACTTCTAACATTTTAAAAATCGGAGAAACAATATGCATAAGATTACAGCCCAATTCATTATCTTGTTATGGCTAATTTTGTTGTTTGGTTGTTCTACCCTTAACAATACTCCAACCCAAGTGTATTTCAGTCCTAATGGTGGTTGCACGGACGCAATTGTGAAAGAAATATCCATGGCTAAGTCCGAGATTTTAGTTCAAGCATATTCATTTACAAGCAAGGAAATCGCAAAGGCTCTTGTAGATGCTTACAAAAGGGGAGTCCGTACCGAAATCATCCTTGATAAAAGCAACAAATCTCAGAAATACAGCGCTGCCGATTTTACCTATAATATGGGGATTCCGACCTTTATTGATGCTGAACATCAAATTGCTCATAACAAGATTATGATCATAGACAAGGAGACGGTTATCACAGGAAGTTTTAATTTCACGAAGGCTGCAGAAGAAAAGAATGCCGAGAACTTGTTAATACTCAAGTCTAAAGAACTGGCAAAATCCTATATTGATAACTGGGATAGGCATTAAAGGCATTCTCAGGAATATAGGGGGAGGCAATAAGACTATGGTTTTCACAGATAAAATTTCTCTCAGCACCAAAGGGTTCACTGATGTCATTGATATAACTGATAAGGTTGGAAAGATTGTAAATAATTCGGGAATTCAAAATGGGTTGGTAAATGTTTTCTGCTCTGGTTCTACAGGGAGTATTACAACAATTGAATATGAATCTGGTGTCATTAATGACTTGAAGAAAGCTATAGAAAAAATAGCTCCTTCTAACATTCCTTATGAACACGACAAAAGATGGGGAGATGGTAATGGTTTTTCCCATGTCAGGGCAGCTCTTATGAAACCTTCGCTTACCATTCCTGTAGCCAAAGGAAAGTTGACATTGGGGACATGGCAACAGATTGTGTTTATCGATTTTGACAATCGAGAAAGAAATAGGAATATCGTTGTGCAGGTTATGGGCGAGTAAGTATGAATAGAGGGTATTTGTATCACCTGCTTATACGCACTTGGTAAAAATCAAAATCTTTGAGTATTTCCTTCGGAATTTCACGTGCCTTGAATCTGTGGCTTAGTGCACAGTATAGCCACAAAGAGAGAATTTCGCGATTTGTTTATTGTTGAATACCGGATAAAACAATGAGAGATGTAAAGACAGAACGGGTTTTTCACGGGCGCCCGCTGTTTGGCGTCGTGCACAAGATTTAAGGCATTCTGTAACCCAGCTTGGTAA
>JAOUJR010000116.1 GCA_029883145.1 Nitrospirota bacterium | reverse complement strand
CGTATCCAGCATGTGCGATAGACGAGTATGCGAGCATTCTCTTAATGTTTGTTTGTGCTATGGCGACAATATTGCCTACTGCCATCGAAAGGATTGATAACGGTATGAGTATCGCTGTCCATTCGAACTGCATAGATCCAAAGGCAATCATAAAAACTCTACCAAGGGCCGCAAAACCTGCTGCCTTTGGGCCAACTGACATGAAGGCTGTAATAGAAGTTGGTGCTCCTTCATAGACATCAGGCGCCCACATATGAAATGGTACCGCAGCTATCTTGAATCCGAATGCAATTGCAATGAGGAGCATAGAGAGTAAAAGTGAGTGATTCGCTGTAAGCCCATGTGTAGTAATAAATTGTGCAATTGCCTTAAGATCAGTTGTGCCTGTGAGACCATAGACCATTGAAATACCATAGAGAAGGAATGCCGATGAAAATGCACCAAGGAGGAAATACTTCAGTGCTGCCTCATTTGATCTCACATCATATCTTATAAAACCTGCGAGTATATAAGTACTCAGAGCCATAAGCTCAAGGCCGAGATAAAGAACAATAAGGTCAGCAGCAGATGCCATAATCATCATGCCGAGTGTTGAGAACAGAATGAGACTGTAGTATTCTCCGAAATTTACTTTTTCTATAGCAATATACTTCACAGAGATCAAAATAGAGAGGATTGCATTAATGAAAAAGACGAGCTTGAAGAATGTGCTATATCCATCCGATATAAACATCCCTCCAAAGGTGGTACCAGAAGCACCAATCAGGGTGAATGCGACACCACCAACGCCTACACTGCTCGCAAATGCGAGCACTTTCTTATTTTTTATGAAAAGTTCTGCTGTCAGAAGTATAAGAGCAAGGCCGGTCATTACAAGTTCAGGTATAACAGGTCCAATATCAGGAAGCTGGAAATTCATTTGACTACCTCCATAATAGTCTTTGCGATAGTTGTCTCTTGAATTCCACCTGCATTAACCCTTTCGAGTAGATGCTGGACTGTTGGATGCATGAAATCAAGGAACGGGACCGGATAAATGCCTATCCATAACACAAGAATTACCAGCGGAGCAAGCGTGATGATTTCTCTCGCATCCATGTCTGGAATATGAATAACCTTTGGATTTACCTTCATGAAGAACACCTTCTGATATAGCCATAACATATAGGCTGCACCAATAATGACCCCTGTTGCTGCAAGGACGCCAGCCCATTTATTCGCAGTAAATCCCCCAAGGATTATGAGAAATTCACCAATGAATCCGTTTGTTCCAGGGAATCCCACAGCTGCGAGTGTGAATACCATGAAGAAAGTTGCATACACAGGCATGGGCGTTGCGACCCCACCATGGTCTGCAATCTGCCGTGAATGTGTCCGTTCGTAGATTACCCCAACACATAAAAAGAGCGCCCCAGTGACAACTCCATGATTGATCATTTGTAAGATTCCGCCCTCAACGCCCTGAATGTTAAGAGCAAAAATTCCAAGCGTGACAAAGCCCATATGACTTACCGAACTATAGGCAATAAGCCTTTTTAAATCTTTCTGGACGAGACATACAAGTCCAGCATAAATAATAGCGATTACAGATAAAACAAATATAATAGGAACCATTGCCTTTGAAGCCTCAGGGAATAGAGGTAAGGAGAATCTCAGAAAACCGTATGCACCCATTTTGATAAGAATGGCTGCGAGGATGACACTCCCTGCTGTTGGCGCCTCTGTATGTGCGTCAGGAAGCCATGTATGCACAGGGAACATCGGAACCTTCACTGCAAAGGCTGAAAAGAATGCCCAGAAGAGCCAGAACTGAATCTGGTAAGGATATGACTTTTGCATTAATTCAAGAATGTCAAATGTATTACCTGCATATAAGTAAAGGTAAATAATCCCGACAAGCATCAGGACACTCCCGATCAATGTATAGAGGATGAACTTTATTGTTGCATAAACCCTGTTCGGACCTCCCCAGACTCCTATGATAAGAAACATGGGTATGAGCATTGCCTCCCAGAAGATATAAAACAGGAAGAAATCTAATGAACAGAAGACGCCTCCTATTGCCCCGCACGTGAGAAGGATTGACATATAGAATTC
Source organism: Nitrospirota bacterium (assembly GCA_029883145.1). Taxonomy (GTDB): domain Bacteria; phylum Nitrospirota; class Thermodesulfovibrionia; order Thermodesulfovibrionales; family SM23-35; genus VGWZ01. The sequence continues at coordinate 3,902 of JAOUJR010000116.1, read as the reverse complement.
TTTTATCTTTATCTTTATCGCATTCCATGAGATAAGAATACAGAGAATTGATGAGAGCGTGGTGAGGAGGACAAGAAGAAGACTTATACCATCAACGCCTAAAAAGTAATTGATATTCCACGCAGGGATCCACTCATGTCTTTCGACGAACTGCATCTTATAAGTTGACTTATCAAAATTTAAAAATAAGGGCAATGAAAGGATAAAGGTTGCGGTACTGAATATCAGGGCAACCCATTTTATGATTAACTCCCTTGATCTATTAATAAGAAGAAGAAAAAGAGCGCCAACAACAGGTAGAAATATAAGGGTACTCAGAATCGGATAACCCAATTTGTTCATTATTACTTGTTCCATAATTATCTATTCCCTCCAGCCACCTATAACAAAAACCATGCTGCGATAAAGAGTATTCCAGCAGCCATTATAATTGCATAGTGATATACAAAACCTGTCTGTATCTTTCTCAATATCTCGCTGAATTTACCAATCGATCTCGGAACACCATTCACGATACCTTCTATTATCTTTGCGTCTGTGAAACGTTCTATAAAACCATAAGCAATCCAGAGTGCAGGCTTTATAATAATAAAATAATAAAGTTCGTCAACATAATATTTGTTAAAGAGAGTCCTGTAAATAAAACTGAACCTCCGTGCAAGTATGAGAGGCACACCTGTCTTTATGAGGTACATGATTGCAGCAATAATGATTCCGGAAACAGCTATAGTGGTTGAAAGACCCATTACACCCCATTCATCTGCATGTGTACCATGGAGTTCCGGGTGTCCTACTACAGGCTCAAGGAAGTGGGTAAATTGAGCACCTCCGCCGAGTAATGCCGGGATACCTATCCATCCAGCACCGAGCGCACCTGCAGCAAGTAACATAAGAGGTATAGTCATAACCTTTGGAGATTCATGGAGGTGATGCTCTTCGTGGTGGGTACCACGGAATTTCCCATGGAAAGCAAGGAATATCATCCTAAATGAATAAAAAGGTGTGAAGAAGGCAACAGCAGTCATGAGAATCCATACGAGCATTCCTACAGGACTCCCGGATGCAAAAGTAGACCATATTATTTCGTCTTTACTGAAGAATCCTGCAAGGCCTGGAACCCCTCCTGCACTTAAGGCTGCAATGAACATTGTCGCATAAGTAATCGGTAGATATTTTCTGAGTCCGCCCATTCTCTGAATATCGTTATGGTGAACTGCGTGGATAACACTTCCGGCAGCGAGGAAGAGGAGAGCTTTAAAGAAGGCATGAGTGTAAAGGTGGAATATCCCTGCTGCATAGGCACCAACACCGCATGCAGTAAACATCATTCCGAGGTGGCTTACTGTAGAATAGGCGATTACCCTCTTTATGTCATTCTGTGTAGAGGCAATTGTAGCCGCAAAGAGTGAAGTAACTGCTCCAGTGATTGCTACCACATTCATCGCAAGTTCTGAGAGATTGAATATGGGGCTACATCTCGCGACCATGAATACACCTGCGGTGACCATTGTGGCAGCATGGATGAGAGCACTCACCGGTGTGGGACCTTCCATTGCATCAGGTAACCACACGTGAAGTGGTATCTGTGCTGATTTACCAACAGCACCACAGAAGAGGAGGAGAGCGATGAGTGTGATTAAGTCAACTTCCAATCCGAGGAAATTCACTGTCTGACCAACAACGCCTTTTACTTGGTCAAAAACAGGCGCATATTGGATTGACCCGAAAGTAAGAAATATCATTATTACACCAAGCGCAAATCCAAAGTCACCAAATCTGTTTACAATAAATGCCTTTTTGCCGGCATCCGCTGCAGCCCTCTTTTCAAACCAGAAACCTATCAGGAAGTAAGAACAAAGACCAACACCCTCCCAGCCTACATAGAGGAGGAGAAAATTATTTCCCATAACAAGCAAGAGCATAAAGAATACGAAGAGGCTGAGGTATGCAAAGAACCTGTAATAACCTTTATCTCCATGCATATAGCCGATGGAATAGATAAAAATAAGAGACCCCACACCTGTAACGACTATGAGCATTACCGCAGTGAGTGGGTCAATAAGGAAACCGATAGAGACTTTAAATGTGCCAGAGATTATCCATGTGTATAAATCTTTGTCTATGACCCTTCCGCCAATTACATCTATAAGGGTTATTACAGAGATAACAAATGAACCTATTATTGCAAGGCATGAGAACCAGTGTGCCTGATCTTTTATATACCTTCTCCCAAATAAAATGTTTATTACGAATGCTGCAAGAGGTAAAAATGGTATTAATACATAAAGTTCCATATGCTCAATCCTTTAAACTTCCGACTTTTAAGTATACACCTTTCATTTTTGCTATCCCTGCATCTCATGTATATCGTCCACATGGGCTGTGGCCTTATTTCTAAATAATGCAATAAGTATCGCCAGTCCGATAGCTGCTTCAGCTGCTGCAACAGTAATTATGAAAAAGGTGAGTATCTGCCCCCGAAGATCCTGAAGATAATGGCTGAAGGCAATGAGATTTATGTTTACTCCATTGAGCATCAGCTCTATTGACATTAATACAATGATGACATTCCTTCTCATGAGGAAACCCACGACACCTATCGTAAAAACTGCTGTGCCGAGCAATATATACCAGTTTAATGGAACCATTGTTTAACTTTTAAGCCTCCTTTTTGCAAGGACTATCGCACCAACGATTGCGACAAGAAGTACAACTGATGCGACCTCAAAAGGAAAGAGGAAGTCAGTGTACAATATTTTTGCTAAAGCCTTTGTGTGCGTCTCGGCCTTAATAACATCGATTGAATAGATGCCTGGTGGAGCAGCGATAAAAGATCTTAGCGAGAGAATAAAAACTACGAATAAAGCGATACCAAACGTGAACCCAGTAGGCCACGCATTGATAAATCGATTCGTCTTTATTTCTTCCTTAATATTGAGGAAAAGGATTACAAAGAGATAGAGAACTAATATCGCCCCTGCATAAACAATAATCTGTATCGCTGCGATAAACTCAGCATTCAGAAAAAGGTAAAGGCTTGCAATATGGAAAAATAGGAGGAGCATCCAGAGAACACTGTGCACAGGATTCCTCCTCGTAATCACAAGAATCGAAAACACAATGATAGTTACTGCAAAATATGCAAAAAATAATTGTTGGAGCATGTTATCCCTTCCCCGCTTTTTTGTATATTGCCTGTCCTTCCGGAGTTCCAAAATCTTCAGATAAGGGTCTCCAGAATTTCTTGAAGTAGTCTTCTCCTTTTTTACCCGACATCAACTTGTCCCAATTGGATAAAAGTTTTTCTGTTGTCATATAGAGAGCATCCCTTGAATAGTCAGAATATTCATAATTTTCAGTGAGTGCAACAGCACTGTAAGGACATGCCTCAACACAAAAACCGCAGTAGATACATCTCAGGAGTTCCACCTCATATTTTTCAACAATTTTTTTGCCGTCGTCTCCTTCTGTGGTGAAGATATAGATGCATTGCGATGGACAGTACGCAGCGCAGAGGCCACAACCAACACATTTCACCCAACCGGTATCTGGATCTCTTACAAGGGCATGTTGGCCTCTGAACCCAGGTCTAATAAGCCTCTTTTCCTTTGGATATTGTATGGTCACTGAACGTGAGAACAGTCTGCTCAAGGTAAGGGCTAATCCTTTTAAAATTTCAATAAAGAAGATCTTATTTGCAAGTTCTTTTACCGTTTTAATAATCACTTTCAGCTCCCTTTACCTGTCAGAAAGCTTTGTCCAAACTTTCTAACTGGGTATAGTATCATAAAAGAATTTTTATTTTTAACAAACCTGTAATGACTATATTTGCCAGCGCCACAGGTATAAGTATCTTCCAGCCAATGGCCATGAGCTGGTCGTATCTGTATCTTGGTACTGTT
>JAOUJR010000115.1 GCA_029883145.1 Nitrospirota bacterium | reverse complement strand
GTGAAGTAGAAATACCCAGACCTTCAAAAGGTGACATTCTCGTAAAAATCAAAACAGCCCTCACCTGTGGTACCGACATCAAGGCATTTTTTAGAGGCCACCCTATGATACCTATGCCAGGGGTCTTCGGCCATGAATTCTCAGGTGTCATTGCAGAAGCAGGCAAAGGAATTAAAGGATTTAAGGAAGGCGATGAAATAATGGCAGTTCACAGCGCCCCTTGTCTTGAATGCAAATACTGTAAAAAAAGAGATTATAATCTCTGCGAAAAAATAATGGATACAAAAGTTCTTGGAGCATTTGCAGAATATATCCTACTGCCTCCACACATAGTAAGGCAGAACACATTTTATAAGCCTAAAAATCTCACTTTTGAAGAGTCTGCGTTCCTTGAGCCATTATCATGTGTGGTACATGGTATAGAACCTCTTGGTATTAAAAAAGGAGACTTAGTACTCATAATGGGTGCTGGCCCGATAGGTCTTCTTCATCTCCTGCTTTTGAAAGAAAAAGGGGCAGTGGTGGCTGTAGCTGATATTAAAAACAACAGGCTCAGTATAGCAAAAAAGCTTGGTGCAGATTTTGTGTTTAAAACTAATCTTCCCATCCCCTCCCATCCCCCCCTTAGCAAGGGGAGGAACAGGGGGGTAATCAATATATCTGTACCCCCTTTAGTAAAAGGGAGACAAGGGGATTTTCAGGCTGGTAAATTTTCAGATTTTATTGGTTTTGACTATGTCTTCGAGTGCACGGGTAAGCCTGAAGTTTGGGAGTCATCCATTAATTATCTCAGGAAGGGTGGCACACTCATACTTTTTGGAGGTTGTAAAAAAGGAACAACGGTAACCTACGACACCTATAGACTTCACTATGATGAGATCACACTGAAGGGAGTATTTCACTATACACCAGCAGATGTAAAAAAAGCATATAAACTTATAGGTGAGGAAAAACTTGGACTTTCACGGCTCATATCAGGCAGGTATCCACTCAGAGATATTGAAAAAGCTTTTAATAAATTGGCACAGGGTATAGGAATAAAGTATGCAATTATCCCTTAAATTTAATTTCATAATATCTGAGAAAAGGTAACAATCCGTTGAAAGTCGCAAAATTATACAGCTTCCATGACATAAGAATCGAGGATATCCCGATTCATGAGGTCGGTCCAGGTGATGCACTGATTAAGACAAAGGCATCAGGTATATGCTCTGGAGATGTAATGCCATGGTATATAGAGAAAAAAGCCCCTTTAGTACTTGGCCATGAGCCAGCAGGTGAGATAGTAGAAGTTGGTGAAAAAGTCACCTCCTTTAAAACCGGTGACAGAGTTTTTGTCCATCACCATGCACCGTGTCTTACATGCAAATTCTGCAAACGTGGTGATTATGTGCAGTGCGAGACATGGAAAAACACAAAGATAATCCCTGGTGGAATTTCTGAATACATCCTGATACCGCAGATAAATCTTGAAAATGACGCATTGAAGCTTCCTGACAATGTAAGCTATGAAAACGGCTCATTAATAGAACCAACTGCCTGTGTAGTAAAGGCACTAAAACGAGCAAATATGAGACATGGAGATACTGTTCTTGTCATAGGCCTTGGTGTTATGGGTCAACTAAATATACTCCTTGCAAGAAAATATGGGGCAGGTAAAATTATTGGCGCTGATATGGTCCCATTCAGGCTTGAAAAGGCTAAACATTTTGGCGCTGATGTGGTTATTGATGTCTCAAAATATAATCATATTAATACTCTTAAAGAGCTCACAGATGGAGCAATGGCGGATATTGTAATCATTGGGCCAAACAGTGTCGATGCGATGAGACTGGGCATCGCATCTGTAGGTGCAGGTGGAAGTGTTCTTTTTTTCACACCTGCGAAACATGGTGAACAACTCATCATAGAACCAAATGAATTGTATTTCAGAGACATAAACATAATAACCAGCTATTCCTGTGGTCCGACTGATACAGTAGAAGCACTCAACATAATAGAAGAGGGAACTGTAAGGGCTGAGAAGCTCGTGACACATAGGTTTCCGATAGAAAAAACTGCAGAGGCATTTAGGTTAACAGCAGAAGCAAAAGATTCCCTGAAGAGTGTCATCGTCTTTGATTGAAGTTATGCATACGATTGTACCTGTTTATGATATTATCATCATAAATATGTTGATTTTATTGTTTTATTAATCGAGATTGCCATGTCGTCCCGATCCCGAAAGTGTTCGGGACGGGACTCCTCGCAATGACAAATGAGGTAACAAGGCAACCTGTCTGTCATTGCGAGCGTAGCGAAGCAATCTCATAATTTTGAGCACTACTTTAATACAGTCCAATTAATAAAGAGGTTTTAAATGTCTACAAAGAAAAAAATTCCGATATCCTGTGATTGGAAGAGAACAGTACCTCAAGTCCACAAGGGGAAAAAGACATATACAAAACACAAAAGTAAGCTCTACAAACACAAAGGCAACTTTAAATGGCAGGGGATAAAGATTGAAAAATATAAATCAGGTGGAAGAAACTGGTCAAATATTTTAAGACAGACACTCATTGGCAATAAGAAGGAAACAGCAAAATTCCATGTGAGGTATTTTGAGATTGAACCTGGTGGATACAGCAGTTTTGAGATGCATAAACATGAGCACGTTGTCATATGTGTAAGAGGGAAAGGTAACGCCCTTGTTGGTGAAAAAACCTATGATATGAATTTTATGGATACGCTCTATGTAGCATCTCATATGGCTCACCAATTGAGAAATCCATTCGATACACCATTTGGATTTCTCTGCATAGTCAATGCAAAAAGGGACCGGCCAAAAATCCTTAAATAAAAAAGAACCACAAATGTTTGTATAACGAGCGGGCTATATAGGAAAGGCTGGTGAAGAATTTTTATACGACACCTAAAAGTAAAACCTTTTGAAGCGTCAACGAATAAAGTTTTAATTTGTAAGGTACTTACGATTGCCATATTAATATCTTGTCGATTAGAAAAATTCTGAAACAGTCTTTCCTATATCCTTGTCCATTCGTGACTTTTCAAAAGCCGTGTCTTATATGAAAATGTTATACTATTCTCTATTTCCAAGGAAAAATTAAATTGGAACAAGAAAAAAATAAGACATTCATTGATAAAATCTGGGATTTATTTGCTTCTGTAAAGTTCGCGATTATTATTTTTGCACTTATTTCCCTTACCTCTGTTGTAGGAACGATCTTGGAACAGAAAGCAGAGCCTGCTAAAAATATACAAATATTATCCAAAATCTTTGGCGAATCTCTTGCACCAACACTGTACAACATATTCGATAAGATCGGTTTCATGGACATGTACCATTCATGGTGGTTTTTGACCCTGTTGATTCTCTTTTCAGCAAACATTGTCATCTGTTCAATTGAAAGACTCCCGAGAATATGGAAGATGGTCAGAGAACCAATAAGTCCGCTCACAGAGGAACACCTTGAAAAGGTTTCAATAAAAAGAGAACTTATTTTAAGAGGAAAACCTGAAAAGGTAAAGGATTTTGTCATAAGTGCGATAAAGGGTGCAGGTTTCAAGGTTATTGAGTCAAAAGAAGATAAAGGGTATCAACTCTATTCACAAAAGGGGAGCTTCACCAGACTCGGTGTCTACATAACCCACTCGAGCATACTTTTGATATTAATCGGTGCATTCATAGGGATTTTCTTAGGATTCAAAGGATTTCTTCCCCTCCCTGAGGGGATGAGTTCTCCTGTAGTCCTTTTACACAATGACTCCCTGACACAGACAGAAGCGCATGAGAAAGAAATGATATTAAATGCGATCTGGACATCTTCAGGGAGCATATCAAGTTCATCTGCAACACTGGGCATGGACGAAAACACTCTTAAGGCAAAGATGCACAAATATGGGATACAGCCGCTCGGGTTCACCATCAGATGTGATGACTTTGACGTATATTTTTACGGAAGCTCAGACCTGCCGAAGGAATATAAAAGCTGGCTCACTGTGATAGATGGTGGGAAAGAAGTGTTGAAAAAAACTATAGGGGTAAATGACCCCCTTGCCTATAAAAGTATCACATTCTACCAGGCAAGTTATGGTATGGTGCCAAATGCTCAGGGAAAATTTATCCTGAGGATAACTCCAAAGTCCGGAGCACCGGAGATCAAACAGTTGAATCTTGGTGAGAGATTTATCATTTCCGGTACAACTATGGAAGGTACTATAAGGGATTTCAGCCGGGCACTTTCATTTGACAAACAAGGCAGACCAATCACCTACGCAGAGATGATGAATAACCCTGCTGTGTTTATAGATTTCAAAGAAGGTGGAAAAGAAAAATACTCAGGGTGGATCCTCAAACGGCATCCCATTACAGCAAAGCTGCCAGAAGGTCATACTGTGGAATTCATAGATATATGGGGAGTTCAATACACAGGGCTTCAGGTAAGAAAAGACCCCGGAGTGTGGATCGTCTATCTTGGATGTATTGTAATGTCCATCGGTCTTTTTATCGCCTTCTTTATGAGCCATAGAAAATTATGGGTCAGGATTGCTGAAGAAAAAAATTCTACAAAAGTAATTATCGGAGCAACCACAAATAAAAACAGGGCTGCATTCGAACGAAAGATAAATAAGATAATCACCCTTCTCAGCAAAAAACAGGAAGGAGAAAAATAGATGGACAGTTCTTCATTTTTTGGGATATCAACTATAGCCTATATTCTGGCTATGATAATTTATATCATCTACCTGGCCTTCAGGAAAACCAGGATCGGGATCGCAGCAACGACAATTACAATTGTCGGTTTTATCTCTCAAACACTTGCGATAGCAATGAGATGGAAGGAATTTAATGATTTAAGCGGAATGGGTTTTTTAAGGTCTGTTCCCCTTACGAATCTTTATGAATCAATGATATTTTTTGTATGGTGTTTGATATTAGGATATCTCATCATAGAGTTCAAATATAAAAACCGTTCTTTTGGGGCATTTGTCACCCCTATTGCGGGTTTAGCATTAGCATTCATAGATATTTCAGGTATGTCAAAAGATATCCACCCTCTCGTTCCTGCACTCCAGAGTAACTGGCTCCTCGCTCATGTAATGATGAGTTTTATCGCTTATGCTGCGTTTGCCCTTTCGTTCAGCACAGGACTCATGTACCTCATCTTAACAACCGAAAAAAGGAATGAAAGTGGATATATATTCTGGACATTTATACTTGGTACCTTTGTCATGTTACTTTTTTTGATGGGCATTGATTTCTTCACATTCAGGGTTGCGGTGAAGCCCGATGTATTTATCAAAAGCTATATGTTCAGGGCCTCATTTTTGAATCCTTCAATTGCCATTAAAATACTGAGCTGGATAGCGATGATGGCCATAATAGTTATTGTCTGGAGATACGGGTCTTTCCTTAAAATGGTTATGGATAAATTCGGTATTTCTGCTGAAACCCTTGATGAAATCACCTACAAGAGCATCGCTGTCGGATTTCCTGTATTTACCTTAGGAGGCCTTATCTTTGGAGCTATCTGGGCTGATCAGGCTTGGGGAACATACTGGAGCTGGGATCCAAAGGAGACCTGGTCTTTAATCACATGGTTTGTCTATGCCTTTTATCTCCACAGTCGTATGGTAAGAGGATGGAGAGGGAAAAAGGTAGCAATTGTTGCCGTCACAGGCTTTGTCGTTGCGATGTTTACCTATGTTGGTGTGAACCTGCTCTTATCAGGGCTTCACTCCTATGGAGATATCAAATAGCCCCTTGAAGAGAATGTGATCTTCAAGCTATTATATTATTAAGCATTTTCTTTAAAAAAGGTGGAGGTAAACATATATGAACAATATAAAAACACTGTTTCTGCTCGTGACATTAACCCTTATACTCGTCTGGGCAGGAGCTGCCATGGGCGGTAAGCAGGGGATGACCATAGCGCTTATTTTTGCATTAGGGCTGAATTTCTTTGCTTACTGGTTCAGTGATAAAATTGTACTCAAAATGTATGGCGCCCGGGA
>JAOUJR010000114.1 GCA_029883145.1 Nitrospirota bacterium | reverse complement strand
ACATCATGAGTGCGCTGTTTGGAATGTGTGGACTGATTGCCGGCATAATTATACTTTTTCTTTTCCGAAAAAAAGGGGCAAAAAAGGAATATATACCGGTGATTGTGGAGGTGATAAAATAAGATGTCCATCCTTGAAATTAATAACCTAACCTTCGAGGTTAACAATAAGAAAATCCTTGATGATTTTTCATTAAAATTGGAGTCATCTGAAATTCATGCCCTTCTCGGTACAAACGGAACAGGTAAAAGCACCCTTGCTTATCTGATAATGGGATGTGAGGGATATAAACCGACATCTGGAGAGGTAGTATTTGACAGCAGGGTAATCAATGACCTTAAGATTCACGAAAGGGCCCAGCTCGGCATATCAATGGCATGGCAGGAGCCTGTAAGATTTGAGGGGATTTCTGTAAAAAATTATCTCGCTCTCAAAAATAAGGAAGTCAATCCTTCATCTTATCTCGAATTAGTGGGCCTTCACTCTGAACTTTACCTAAACAGAATGGTTGATAAATCTTTAAGTGGTGGTGAAAGAAAGAGGATTGAACTTGCATCTATCCTTGCGTTAAATCCAAAACTTGCAATCCTTGATGAACCAGACTCAGGGATAGACATGCTATCAACACAAGATATTATTAATGTGATTAACGTCTTTAAAAAGAACGGCTCCTCTGTTCTCCTGATTACCCATAGAGAGGAGATAGCATTAATTGCTGACAGGGCATCACAAATGTGCTATGGACGAATTATTTGCTCAGGAGAACCTCAAAAGGTTGCAGAATACTATAAATCAAGGAAGTGCCTTGTTTGCGATGGGGAGGTATGTCTGTATGTCTGAACTTGAAGAATTAATGAAGGCGTTTGGAGAGGCGGGACCGGATAAAGGGATTTTTGCAAATAAAGAGATAGCACATCTTGTTGCAAGTGGTCATAAGGTGTTAAGTATGAGAGGCATTGATGGGCTTGAGGTTAGCGCAAAGGAGACACTTACAGGGATTAGTGCACAGGTTACTGTTAAAGAAGGTGTAAAGATTAAAAATCCTGTTCATATGTGTTTTGGCATCCTTCACAAAAAGGGAACGCAGAAAATCAAAATGGATGTGAGACTTGAGAGAAATGCATCTGCACATTTCATAGCCCATTGCATATTTCCGAAGGCTGAGAAGGTAAAACACATTATGGATGCAGTGGTTGAGATTGGTGAGGGTGCAGAAATGAGATATTCTGAGACCCATTATCATGGATTTTATGGTGGCATAGAGGTGATCCCGAAAGCAGTTGTGAAAGTTGGCAAGAATGGCAGATATTTTACAGACTTTACACTAACCAGTGGTAGGGTTGGTAAACTTGAAATAGATTATACAGTCGACGCAGGTGAAAATGCGGTGGCTGAATTAATAGCACGTGTATTCGGTCATGCAAATGATGAAATAAAAATAAAGGAAAAGGTTGTGCTTTCAGGAGAAAATTCAAAAGGTCTAATAAAGACAAGGGTTGCCATTGAAGATGAGGCAACCGCAGAGATTACAGGCATTACCGAAGGCAATGCTGCCGGTGCCCGAGGTCATGTGGATTGCATGGAGATAGTGAAGGATAAAGCAGTTGCAAAGGCAATCCCCATTGTGAATGTTACAAACTCGCTTGCAAAAGTAACTCATGAAGCTGCTATTGGGAGTGTTGATAAAAGACAGCTTGAGACACTTATGGCGCATGGACTCACTCCAGAAGAGGCTGTGGATGTGATAGTAAAGGGGATACTTAGATAAAGAGAGAAATATAGAAAATCAATGCAATCTTTGCACGTATAAATGCAAAAAATATACTTTTTTAAAAGGCCCTCATATCCAACAGGTTGATTTTTAAAGGTTTTATATCTGGCGCAGCAGTTGCTATAAGGATAGTTGAATGACAGACATTTAAGTGTTATGTTTGATTTAACTAATCCGGCTCAAGGAGGGAGTTGTGAGAGTAAAAAGTATCATCTGGTTAGTGGTTGCGATATCAATACTTTTAACCACATCGATAGCCCTTGCTCAGTCGTGGAAAGGCTGGCGTGGAAGTGGTGGATGGGGCATGGGAACTAAATATCAAAAGATGTACAACCCTGCAACAGTTGAGACTATATCCGGAACTGTTGAGTCCATTGATAAAGTCACACCGATGAAGGGAATGCATTATGGCATTCACCTTATATTAAAAACAGACAAAGAGACGATCCCTGTACATCTTGGACCAGGATGGTATATAGAGAGACTCGATACAAAGATTGAGAAAGGAGATAAGATTGAGGTTAAAGGTTCAAGGGTCACATTCCAGGGCAAGCCAGCCATTATTGCCTCTGAAGTAAAGAAAGGGGACAATATTCTGAAACTCAGGGATGATAATGGAATTCCTGCATGGTCAGGCTGGAGAAGATAATATAAACCAAAGAGCCCTGTTATGAGCCGGTGCAGGGCTATTATATTGTGGAATGACTGAGAAAAATTCGTGTCCTCTGTGCCATGATATAAATATTTTCTTTTCTGTTTTTATATTTTGGTAGAAAAGATATAGTATGACGATGAAAAAGAAAAAAATTATGTTTTTATGTACTGCGAATTCCTGCCGTAGTCAGATGGCAGAAGGCTTTGCAAAAAAATTTGGGAAAGATCTCATAAAAGTGTATAGCGCTGGACTTATGACTGCGGGTGTTCATAGAAGGGCAATTGCAGTCATGAAAGAGGTTGGTATTGATATATCGAAACAGGACTCAAAGGAGATCGATGAAGAATTACTCAGGCAGATGGATATCATCATAACCCTTTGTGTAAATGCAGAAGAATACTGCCCGATAACTCCACCTGGAATAAAACGTATCTACTGGCCAATTAAAGACCCTGTGGGGACTATAGGAACAGAAGAAGATATCTTGAAAGAATTCAGACGTGCAAGAGATGAGATAAAGGAAAAGGTTCAAAAGTTAATACAAGAAATCACTACTTAAACTGAAGGATGCATTATGAGGATTAATCTGTATCTGAAAACCTTACCAATGTCCCTTTCTTCGCTGTTCCATATCTGAAAATTGTAATCCCTTTACAGCCCTTTTCATATGCAAACAAAAATGCCTTTGCAACATCCTCTTTTTTTGATCTATAGGGCATATTGATGGTTTTCGATACTGCGTTATCAGTGTATTCCTGAAAACATGCCTGCATTTCTATATGGTCTTCAGGAGGAATTTCAATCGCTGTTTTAAAAAGCCTCTTTATTTCATTTGGAACCTCTTTAATGCCTCTCAGGTACCCTTTTGCAGTGACTTTTTCTCTCAGTTCATCACTATAAAATCCTCTGTTTTGAGCAATCTCGAAAAAATATTTGTTAATCTCATAAAGTTCTGAGTCCAATATAAGTCTCTTATATGCAAGTGCAAATAATGGCTCGATACCGCTTGAACAGTCTGCAATGATCGAAAGTGTACCTGTTGGTGCTATTGTCGTGGTTGTTGCATTTCTGACACGAGGCATACCGGGAGCATCATACACAGAGCCCTTGAAATTTGGGAACCGCCCCCTTTCCTCAGCAAGTTCCACAGATGCCTGTCTTGCGGTATCTCGTATATATTTCATCATATTTCGTGCAAGGCGAAATGCTTTTTTGTGGTTATAGGGAATGCCGAGCAGTATCAACATGTCAGCCCATCCCATAACACCAAGTCCAATCTTCCTGTTGCCTTTATGCATCTCTTCTATCGCGGAAATTGGATATTTATTCACATCTATACAATTATCTAAAAACCGTACGGATGTTTTTATATCCTCTGAAAGACTTTCAAAATTTATTTGTTGCTTTATATTATTGACTGTTGATTGTGGACTGGAGACCCGTTGTCTTACATATTTCGATATGTTTATAGAGCCTAACACACATGCCTCGTAAGGAAGCAGGGGTTGCTCTCCACAAGGGTTTGTTGATTCTATATTTCCAATATGGGGTGTCGGATTTGCTTTGTTAATCCTGTCAATAAAGACAACACCAGGGTCACCTGTCTCCCATGCACTTTCTACCATTGCGTCAAATACAATCTTCGCCTTTATTTTACCAATTACGGTCTTAGTCCTTGGGTTTATAAGCTCATATTCTTCATCATTTTTAAGTGCATCCATAAATGAATCAGTTACTGAAACAGAAATATTGAAATTGGTGAGTTCTCCTTCAGACCTTTTTATTTTGATAAAATCCAAAATATCTGGATGGTCAACACGAAGGATACCCATATTTGCCCCTCGTCTTGCCCCGCCTTGCTTTATCACCTCTGTTGCAGTGTTGTAAATCCTCATGAATGATACAGGGCCACTTGCGACGCCACCTGTTGATCGGACAATGTCTGCCTTTGGCCTGAGTCTTGAAAATGAAAATCCTGTGCCACCGCCACTCTGAAGGATTAACGCAGCATTTTTTAATGTATCGAAGATACTTTTCATAGAGTCGTCGACAGGAAGCACAAAACATGCAGCAAGCTGTCCCATCTCTTTTCCTGCATTCATCAGGGTAGGGGAATTTGGAAGGAATTTGAGGTCTGCCATGAGTGTATAGAATTTCTTCTCCCAATCTTCAGGGCTGCTGTTATACTGTCTTTCAGCAGAAGAAACGGTTTTTGCAACTCTTATGAACATCCCCTCAGGGGTTTCTATGATATTTCCTGACTCACCCCTGTTGAGATATCTCCGCTGGAGTATCTTCAGAGCATTTTCAGAAAGAGTCATGATGACATTTTTCTTCTCACTGCCAGCTTATTCAGGGCATTGATATATGCTTTTGCAGAGGCTACTATTATATCTGTGTCAGCACCGTGTCCTCTTACTGTCCTGCCTGCCTCTTCCAGTGAGACTATTACTTCACCAAGAGCGTCAGTTCCACCGGTAATGCCCTTTACTTCAAAATTCAGAAGATTGCTTTTTGTATCTGTAATAGAAGCAATGGCTTTATATGTTGCATCTACAGGACCGTCACCATGTTCGGTCCTGTAGATCAAATTTTCACCGACCTTAAGTGTGACCGTGGAAGTAGGTTTTTGTTTTGTTCCGCTTGATACAAAAAGTTCAACAAGACTATATGCCTCCGGTATCTTTGATACCTGCTCTGATATGAGTGCCTCAATGTCATCATCAAAAATGTATTTTTTCTGATCTGCAAGGTGTTTAAACTTCTCAAATGCCTTATTGAGGTCTTCATCTGAAAGCTCATAGCCTAGCTCTTTAAGCCTTGCCCTGAATGCATGTCTTCCGGAATGTTTTCCCAGTACAAGCTTGGATTGTGGTATTCCAACAGCCTCAGGCCTCATTATCTCATAGGTAGAACGTTCCTTAAGAAAACCATCCTGGTGTATGCCAGCCTCATGCGCAAATGCATTTGCACCAACAATCGCCTTATTAGGTTGAACGACCATACCTGTTATCTTTGAGACAAGGCGGCTGCTCCTGTATATTTCTTCAGTGACTATTCTCGTATCAACATTAAAGAATTTAGGTCTTGTTTTGAGTGACATTACCACCTCTTCTAAGGAGGCGTTCCCTGCTCTCTCTCCGATACCATTAATGGTGCATTCTACCTGACCTGCGCCTTTCAAAACAGCAGCAAGTGAATTTGCAACAGCAAGTCCAAGGTCGTTATGACAGTGCACAGAGACGACTGCCTTATCGATATTAGGCACTTTATGCATGAGATACTCAATAAGTTCGCTGAATTCCTGAGGAACTGTGTATCCAACTGTATCAGGGATATTTACCGTCTTTGCGCCTGCCTTAATTACCTCTTCCGTTACCTTGCAAAGATAGTCCCAGTCAGACCTTGTCGCGTCCTCTGCGGAGAATTCCACATCATCTGTGTATTGCCGGGCTCTTTTCACAGCCCTCACTGCCGCATCGAGCACCTCTTCCCTCTCCATCTTCAACTTATACTTGAGATGAATATCAGATGTTGCAAGAAATGTATGGATTCTCTTCTGTTCAGCAGGCATTACTGCTTCGCCTGCCCTCTCTATAT
>JAOUJR010000113.1 GCA_029883145.1 Nitrospirota bacterium | reverse complement strand
GTGGCAGTACCAGCAGCTACCGAATTGATTAAGGCTTCTCTGAGGCTCTTTCCTTTAACCAGTCCATGGACAAATCCCGCTACAGAAGAATCACCAGCGCCAATTGTATTTTTCACTTCTATCTTGGGAGGAGAAGCTAAAAGTTGCTCTTTTTCTCCGATTAAAACAATTCCCTTCGCACCCATGGAAACAAGGACAATTCCTATACCTTGTTTATGGACACCTTTTGCCACACTGATAATTTCATCCAGCTCTTTCAACTCTACATCCACCAATCTGCTCAATTCATAGATATTGGGTTTAATGACATCCGGGAAACCTTGAATGCCCACTTTTAGTGCATCTCCATCCGTATCCAGTATGGTTCTTGATCCTTTGTTTTTAGCTATTTCAATGATTTTACGGTAGATTTCTGGGTGGACTTCTGGAGGAAGGCTTCCGCTGACGATGACTGTATCAGACTTGCCAAGCTTCTCGACCTTATGAATTATCTGCATCAGTTCATATGGTTTGATTTCTGGCCCACTTGCACTGAAGATAGTCTGGCTTCCGGTACTCATGTTGTTGACAATAATGTTGGTGCGGGTTTCGCCTGAGATTCTGATAAAATCGCAGCTTACCCCCTCATTAAGCAACCGACCTTCTATTTCTTCCCCTGCAAAACCACCAACAAATCCAAGTGCTTTATTGCTAACTCCAAGAGTTGTCAATACTTTTGATACATCTATCCCTTTACCACCAGCATACCTTTGCTCTCTTTCAATACGGTTAGAGTCATCAGGTTGAATCTTTTCAACCCATAATGTCCGATCTAACGCAGGATTAAGCGTTATTGTGTAAACCATGTAATTTCCTGATGAATATATATTCACATACCAGCAACAACATTTTGTGGCTGACCCCTGAAATAGGCTTTAAAGTTCTCAGCGCTCGTAAACAGAATTCGTTCTAATGCTTCCCTTGTATTGTATGCATTATGTGGGGTGAGGATTGCACGTTCTGAACGCATAATTGTAAAACTTTCTATAGCTTCTCTAAGCGTGACAGCAGGCAGGTCATCCCGTTTGAGAAATTCTTCTTCAATCCAAACCTTTTCACCCTCAAAAGTATCCAATGCTACTCCTCCTAATCTCCCTTCACGCAAGGTAGCTGATATGGCTTCAGTATCTACCACCTTTCCGCGAGAAGTATTGACAATAATGGCTGTTGGTTTAAGCAAACGCAATGTCTTTGCGTTAATCAGGTGATGAGTAGACGGAAGATATGGTACATGTAGGCTGATAACGTCTGCCTGCTGTAATACCTCCTCCAAGCTCATAAACATCACTCCAAATTCCTCAGCTATTTTTGCATTTGGCTTCAGATCATAGGCAATCACTTTCATCCCAAAGGCCCATCCAAACTTTGCCATATGAGAACCAATACGGCCTATTCCTATAAGTCCGAGGGTCTTTCCCTTAAGGTCCATACCCATAAGACCGGTACGGCTAAAAAATCCCTTTTCCACTCTCTCAAATGTTGGCTTAAATTTACGTGCCAATGCTATGATAAGACCAAATGCATATTCTGCGACTGTGTTATCACCATAAGTAGGGACACTGCACACCATAATATTACGAGTCTTACAGGCTTCTAAATCAATATGATCGAAACCCGTTGACATCGCCACAATAACCCTTAATTGATGAAGCAGATCAAGTACCTCCTGTGTTATATGGGATTGGATGAATATCCCTATTCCATCCACCACTTTCACAAGAGGTGCAGTATGAATATCAAGAGATTTTTGATGAAAACTTATTTCAAATGTTTTGTCTCCTCCAAATGCCCTCAAGAGTATTGTCTGTTCTTGCTCGTCAACATCAAAGAAAGCCAGTTTTGCCATAATTAACCTCACTTTTATATTTTGTTAAATTATTCAATGTCATTCATGTTATTACCTGTCTATGAAATATTATGCCCCCATGTTCCAATAGCCCATAAAGACGGACTTTTACAAAATCATTTATGACAAAAAACACTAATGCATATCCCCAGACAAAACCAGCCAATTTCCACCCTATAGGGTTCATGAAGATACCGTATACGGCAACCAGTGTACCTAACACCTGGGTTACCTCTGTTGTTAAAAATAGAGTCACCGCCGGGAGAGGACGGGTCCAGAAAGGATTCTCTCCAGTGCGTGCCAGATAAATCGTCATATGACCGGCCACAGCCAACTTCAAGAACATAAGAGTCTGTATGGTTAGCCGATCAAGATGAAGTACTTTTTCACCTATCCAGAACAAAAGGAAACTGGCGAAAACTCCCATTACTCCAAGCACGGTGGCTAAAGTCAATACCTTGCGCATTTCCCATCTCACTGGTCTCTGAGAAAGCTTTGTATTGTCATAGGCGATCATCATTATAGGTGCATCGTTCAAAATGGCCAGGATAACGATCATCACTGCTGTGACAGGGTAGAAGTTGAAAATCAGTATCGATAACGTCAAGAAGAGCAGTACACGGGTCGTCTCAGCGATACGGTAAATAGCATAGCTGTTCATGCGCTCGAATATTTTACGGCTTTGTTTAATGGCATCGATAATGACTGAAAGCCCTGGTTTGGTAAGCACAATGTCAGCCGCTGATTTCGCTGCATCAGTAGCACCAGCAACCGCAATTCCTGCATCAGCCTTTTTCAGAGCAGGGGCATCATTGACTCCGTCACCAGTCATACCCACTATATGTCCTTTGGCCTGAAGCAGCTCCACAATGTGATACTTATGTTCCGGGAATACCTGGGCAAAGCCATCCGCTTGTTCAACGATACGCTGAGCCTCCCGGTCAGGCTTATCAAGAAAAGAAGAAGCCGGCATGATATTGGTGCCCAGGTTTACTTGCTTTGCTATCTCTTTAGCAATAGCAGCATGATCCCCGGTGACCATCTTGACTTGTACATTCATAACCTGAGCTGTTTTGATAGTTTCTGCCGAATCATCACGGGGTGGGTCGTAAAGTCCGATAAGTCCCATATAGTGCCAGGTTTCATGATCGTCTGTCTTAGCTACACCGAGAGGTCGATATCCCTTAGCAGCAAGGGCATTGACATGCTCATCAACTTGTGAACCTAAAGTCTCCTTATTAGCTACAAGCGATAGAATAGCCTGAGGTGCGCCTTTAGCCACTTTAAAGCGGTTGCCATTGCTATTCTCCAGGGTTGCTATTGTCCGCTTTGATACCGGGTCAAAGGGGATAAATTCTGCGGTTTTATAACTACTAAGTGCTCCAGCAATTTCGCCCACTCCTTGCGCCTTGACAAGAATGGCATCATCAATGGGATCCTTGTCTTCTTCTCTAGATGCCAGAGTGGCAAAAAGCAGCACATCGTTTTCCTTGAATCCCTCAAAAGGCTCCACTTCTCCAACCGTGATCTTATTTTGGGTGATGGTACCTGTCTTATCCGAGCACAATACATCCATACCTGCCATCTCCTCAATGGCAGCTAATTTGCTAACAATGGCTTCTTTCTTAGCGAGCGCCATTGCCCCTACCGCCATGGTGACTGAGAGAACTGCTGGAAGAGCGGCTGGTATTGCTGCCACTGTTAGAATTAAAGCAAACTGTAGGGTTTGTAACAGACTCTCGTGCCGGAAAAGAGCTACAAGAAAGATAACCGCAACCAATGCAAGGGCAAGGATAATCAGGTAATCACCAATTTTAATGACTGCTTTCTGGAAATGACTACGGGTCTGTGCTTCTTCTACGAGCTTCGCTGTACGGCCAAAATAAGTATTCATCCCCGTAGCTACAACCAATCCGTTCATTTCTCCCTGACGTGCTATTGAACCAGAATATGCAATATCAGAAATATGTTTTTCGACTGGCATAGATTCCCCGGTTAGCGCTGATTCATCCGTCAGCAAGTAATCACCATCAAATAATTTAATATCAGCCGGAATAATAACTCCCAGGCGCACGCGGACAACATCACCTGGAACAAGTTCTTTGGCATCAACTTCAATCCATGTGCCATCACGAAGTACCCTTGCCTTTGGCGCCAGTTTCTGTTTCAGCAATTCAATGGCGTTGCCAGCTTTGTGTTCCTGCCAGAATCCTACTGCTGCATTTAACATTAGGAGTACAAAGATAATCCAGAAATCCTCCCAGTGGTGGACAACAGCCGACAAGATAGCTGCTATTTCAATCATCCACGGTATCGGTCCCCAGAAATAACCAAGGAATTTTACTAACGGACTAATCTTTTTTTCCGTGATCTCATTATAACCGTATTTTTGAAGACGCTCTTTCGCTTCCAAGGCAAAAAGGCCCTTTGTTCTTGATGAAAGTTTTTGCAACAGGTCATTTATGTCGGCTTTCTTCGCTTCTTCAGTAGTTATTAAATACTCACTCATAAGTACATCGCCTTTTATAATTTTTTGATGAGATAAAAATTACGACAAAATCTCTATTCATGTATCTGTCTCTAATAGTCATAATATATTTAATTTTCTCTGAAGGTTGTTCATTTTATATCTTTGTCATTTCTGTTCAATATAATCTTTTCCTTATTATGGCTCTTATATAATTGCCCGGCTACTGATTCTGTGGCTTTTTCAATGTCTTCTTTATCTCCTAAATAGTAATGACTTACCGTTCGCAAATGATTATCCAATTCATAAACTAAGGGAATACCTGTGGGAATATTGAGCTCAACGATATCCTTATCGGAAATGTAGTCAAGATATTTGACGAGAGCCCGAATACTATTTCCGTGAGCTGAAATAATAACCCTCTTATTTTGACTCAAACTCGGTGCGATTGCCTCATGCCAGTATGGGAGAGTGCGATTAAGTGTATCCTTGAGGGATTCGGTGCTGGGTAATTCTTCCTTTTTCAGATGAGCATACCGTGGATCAAAACGCGGATGCCGTGAATCTGTTTCTGTCAGAGCAGGAGGAGGCGTATCGTAACTGCGTCTCCAGATATGAACCTGTTCAGCACCAAATTTTTCTGCGGTTGTCTTTTTATTAAGCCCTTGCAGAGCACCATAATGCCGTTCATTCAACCGCCACGAACGATGTACAGGAAGCCACATCAAATCCATCTCATCGAGAACAATCCACAGCGTTCTTATAGCACGTTTGAGGAAAGACGTATACGCTACATCAAACGTGTATCCTTTTGACCTTAATAATATCCCCGCCTGATGTGCCTCGTGAATACCCTGCTCAGAAAGGTCCATATCGGTCCATCCGGTAAATCTGTTTTCAAGATTCCATAAGCTTTGTCCATGACGTAGTAAGACCAGCTTTCTCATACATGTCTTCTATTTTAAATTATAAATCTTTAAAGCTTTTTCCACACTTCTTCTTTATATAGATTATAGGCAAAAGCAATGCCAAGATATAACTTATTGATCTTATTAATAATTTAGAAATGAGGGCATTAATTCCTTAGGGCAAATTGCCTTGCTGATAGGGAATATCTCCTGAATGAGCCATATAAATAAGAAAAAATCTATTTTCTAGTTTTTTGTTTTTCTGCTTTATAGAAGTATCATAATTTTCCAATAGTCCGATTCTGATATTCTCAATTGTATGTACCTCGTAATTCTAAGGTAAACTATCTATTATTCCTTTATTACCAAAATAGGCAGCTTTATGTTTTTATGTATCACACCATATGTAACACTGCCAAGAACTGCGGCTTCTAAAACACTTTTTCCACGAGAACCCATAACGATAAGATTTGCCTTTAACTTTCTTGCCTCACTTACAATCTTCTCAACCGGATACCCCGTGGTTATAAGGGTCTTCGATTGGACACCAACTTTATCACATAGCTTCTTTATTTCTCTCACATACCCTTCGGCAGCCTCTTTCAGATAATCCTCGATAGGTTCAATCATGTGCACTGTAGTTGTCGTTACAGGAGCTATCTGACTTATCAATGAACGATTATCAATTACACTAAGGATAATTATTGAAGCATTCAACTGTTTTGCAAGGTCAACAGCGTACTTTGCTGCTTTTAGAGCTATTTTTGAACCATCTGTTGCCACAAGAATCTTTAAAA
>JAOUJR010000112.1 GCA_029883145.1 Nitrospirota bacterium | reverse complement strand
TGAATAATCTCTTTGATTAGAGAGTCCCCGAAAGAGACAAATTCCTCTGTTATCATAAGACATTTTCTTGTAAATACCATTATCGGTTTTCAACAATATTTGGAGCTTATCGTTCAGAAACTTTGATCCACCATTCACTACTGCTATTCCCTTATCGAGGGGAATTATCTCCTGTGATTGTATTTCTTTCCCCATGCCAAAACCTTTCCAGACTATAAATGCTATGGATACTGTGACAACGAATGCAATACAAACTCTTAGAAACATTTCATTGACTTTCTAATATTCTCCTTGCATATTCGACCTGTTTGTTGTCTTGGTTAGTGTAAATTTTTGTATAACCATTTTCTCTCGACATATCACCTCTGCGCACCATATTTGCAATTTCCCACACATAAGGGTGAAAACCATATTTTTGTAGGTGGACTCTGTTGGCAAAAGCGTTGAGGAGGCAATTCGTTGAATTGCTGTCGGTATCTGTTGGTGCAATCCAGCCGATTTTTTGAATTTCCTTCAGTATTACGTCTTCATCATAGAATTCCCATGCCATCGGATGGATGTTATAGGGAAATTCGTGATTTAAGTAATGCTTTTCGTGAAGAAAATAAGCTTTAATCTCATCTCCTACGATTTCCCTGAGTGGATTCAGAATTACCTGTTGAGACATTCTCAAGAGTGACGGGTTGTTTTTCATTATTGATGATTGTATTGGTGCTTGGCCTGGAGACCAGCCATAACCTACCAGAGGGATATCCATTTCGATAGCTATTTTCAGACAGAGAGATTTTACTATTCCCATACATGAAGTGCATATTGTGCTTGCCCTTTCAAGAGTTTTTGGGGGATAGAGTTCTTTCTCTGCTGCAGCGATAAAAATCTTCCTCAACACTTCCCACCGGGGTTTAAAGAAAATATGGTCAATATCAAGTCTGTTCGTCACCTTCTTGATATTGGAAAGTGCTGTGTCTGAAATGAATCCATTGTCAAAGCTCACTGCCAGAATTCTTAACTTGTATTGATTTTTGAATAAACTCATGATGTATGTTGAGTCTTTACCTCCACTATAAGCCATAAGGATGTCGTATGAACGTTTACTCAACTGGTCAGACTGTATAAGTTGATCAAGCAAATTAAGGAATTTCTGTCTATATCTCTTCTTTTCGTCAGCGAGTCGTTCCTTTTTATTATCAAATTCTTGACAATGATTACAGATACCGTGTGTATTAAAGCTTATGCCGGGAAAGGTCTCTGGAAGGATACAGTTGCTACAAATCTTCATATTATTGTGGTTCTCTAAGCGTTCTAAGCTAACGGGTTTGTATCTCTGAAAACTGCTCTTTTTTTAGCGAGCTTTTCTCTATTTTCCCTGTCATAGTCTTTGGCAGTGAGTCCCTTATTTCCACATGCTTCGGTATCATGAAGTTTTCAAGGTTCTGCGAGCAAAATCTCAGGATGTCCTTTTCTGTAATCTTTGAACCTTTTTCTAATGCTATAAATGCCTTGACAGCCTGACCCAATATCTTATCCGGGACTCCTACAACGGCTGCCTCCAGAACACCGTTAAGACTGTAAAGGACATTTTCTATCTCTTTCGGGCTTACCTTTTCTCCTCTGCACTTTATGATGTCATCTTTTCTGGCCACAAAATGAAGATAACCGTCTTCATCCATCTTAAAAAGGTCTCCTGTATAGAGAACTCTCTCCCCTGGATATTTACCTGGCTTCAGACATTGAGCTGTCTCTTCTGGCATCTCCCAGTATCCGAGCATCACATTTGACCCTCTGACAACCAATTCGCCGACTTCACCTGGTCCAACCTTTTCACCATTTTCATTAACGATGTAAACCTCTTCGTTTGGCATCCCTCTTCCTACAGAGGTTGGCCGTTTATCAAGCTCCTCAGGAGGAAGGTAAGAGACGCGCTTGCACTCTGTAAGCCCATACATTGAAAAAAGTTTTGCTTTTGGGAATAACTCACGTAATCTCTTGATATGGCTTACTGGTAAAGCTGCCGCTGTATTCGTTATATACCGTAAAGAACTCAAATCGTATTTATCAATATCTTTCAGCTGGAGTAAAATTGCAAAAATTGTCGGAACACCCGGGAGCCCTGTTACCTTTTCTTTTATCATTGTGTCTATTACCTGATAAGGGTATGTAAAAGATTTTTCAAGTATGACAGTTCCTCCAATTTTGAATCCCATCAGTATTTGATAGAGACCATAATCAAAAGATAAAGGGAGTACATTCACAATGACATCTTGTTGATTATTTTCAAGGTATGTGGTTATTGAATGAGCAGCGGAAACCATATTACGATGGGAAAGCATGACACCTTTTGGTTCACCTGTTGAACCTGATGTATATATTATTGACGCAAGGTCAAGATCAATATACGTTGATTTTACTGTATCGGTCTTCCCAGAGTTTAAAAGAGTTTCAAAGGGTATGCATGAAAGCATGCTGTTATGAGAATCAGTCATTATAGTGGTCTTGAGATGTGGGCAATTTATACCTTGAATGATGTCACCTCTACTGCCCTGGGTTAACATCGCCTTTGCCCTGCTGTTGTTCATTATATATTCAAGCTTTCTTGTCTTTGTTGTATGGTTGATCATCATAAATGCTGCGCCTACTTTTAATATGGCAAAGAGTGACAGTACTGCCTCTATGGAATTGTCCATGAATATGGCAACACGGTCACCTCGCTCGATGCCAGCATCTATGAGGACAAGTGCAAGTCTGTTTGCCATTTCCTCGATCTCGGCATAGGTAAGACGCTTGTCCTGATGAATAAGGGCTACCTTGTCCGGCAGTCTTTCAGCACTATATTCCAGAAAATTATTAACTAATGTGTGGCTCATCATAATCAAACATATATTCCTGGTTTGTTAAAGTTATTCATTTTCCATCATCAATCTTCTTTGAAATAAAAGCAGAAAGTTTATTTACAGAATCAAAATTATCTGGGATTAATTCCTCGTCAGCTACTGAAATCTCATACTTTTCTTCTACAAATGAGACTAATTCAAGAATACCCGTGGAGTCGATTAACCCCTTCTCTAAAAAAGAAATATCATCTCTAAAGTCGTTATCATCCTGTCCATACAAAAAGTTGTCAATAATAAAGTGTCTAATTTCAAACTTTAATTGCATGACGTCCATTCTCTGGTATTTGATTTTTAATTCTTGAATCGAAATTTTTCACAAACAAGTCATAGAGAAGTAGTGTGGAAAGGATGCCCACGATAGCCATGTTATCCTTGAAACCCAGTATCGGGCTCTGTCTATATTTTTTTATCAGCAGTGAAACTGGCTTTGGGTTGAAATAACCGGTATCTTGTAGGTATTTCTCTGAGAGAAGGTCTTCTACATAATTCAGTGGAACTTTCGGGAAAAAGCTTTTTGCATCGGGAGCCATATAGGGTTGTTTCGTCCTCTGGATGACTGAGTGGGGCAGCAGAGCTCGCATGCTCTCTTTTAGGATATATTTTTCCATAAGGACATTCATCCTGACAGAAGGTGGCAACTTACCACAAAACTTTATAACCCTGTGATCGAGAAAGGGGAACCTGCCCTCAACCGAGTGTGCCATTGCAACTCTGTCTCCCTGGGAAGAGAGGAGATAGCCCGAGAGCAGAGTCTTTATTTCAATACATTGTGCCTGAGATAAATAATCATATCCAGAGAGGTCTTCAGAGAAAAGTTCTGATAACTCACTAATGCTTTCATATCCTTTCAATTCATCTTTGAGATGGTCTGAGAAGAAGAGTTTTATTTTTGAGGTTGTATTCCACCTCGGCACGTGTGAATAATACTCAGCAGGGTAACTGGTAGCGTCAACTTTAAAAAAAGCCTCTGCATAAGGAATAGACCTAACAGGAGAATTGGCAAGATAGGGATAAAGTCGTTTTAGAATGAGAGGCCTGAATTTTGAATCAGGAAACCGTTCCAGAAATCTCCTGATCTTTGTTTCTTTAAAAATATCATACCCGGCCAAAATCTCATCTGATCCTTCACCGGTTAAAACAACCTTATAACCGCTTTTCCTGACAAGTTTTGAAAGCAAGTAGAGAGGTGCCGGTGCAGTCCTCACAATTGGTTTTTCTGTGTGCCATATAACCTCAGGGAATACATTCCCAATATCAGAGTAGGTACACCCGATACTGCTGTGGTCTGTATTTAGGTATCCTATCATCTGTCTCTGATATTCACTCTCGTCGTAAACTTCGTCATAAAAGGTTACTGAAAAAGTATGGAGTGGTGAGGCTGTAAACTTTTTTATAAGCATTGTTACCGTTGAAGAATCAATCCCCCCGCTGAGATAAGCACCAACAGGGACATCGGCCCTGAGTTGTATCCTTGTAGAGTCCATCAGAAGTTCCCGTAATTCTTCTGCATATTCTGCTTCGGTCTTTATGGGAAACTCGGGCGAGAAGTCCAGGTCCCAATATTTTTCGATATTTATTTTCTTATTTTCTACTTTCAGGTAGTGTCCGGGTGGAAGTTCAAGAACGTCTCTGAATGCGGTTCTCGGTGGAATTGTCATCCAGTAGGTAAATATCTGATCCAGCGCATAAGGGTCAATATCCCTTTTTACCCTACTGTCCATAAATAAAGATTTTATCTCAGAGGCAAAGATCATCGAGCCATTGACACATGTATAAAATAATGGTCTTATACCAACCCTATCCCTTGCGATAAAAATTATTTCTCTATGTTTATCCCATAGAGCAAAGGCAAATTGACCATTTAAATGATTAAGACATTCGGTACCATAATCTTCATATAAGTGTATGATTACCTCTGTATCAGACATCGTATAAAAACTATGTCCCCTCTTTTCAAGAATTTCTCTGAGTTCTATATAATTGAAAATCTCACCATTTAAAATTATCCATATGGTTTTGTCTTCATTATGGATTGGTTGCCAGCCCCCTTCCAGGTCAATTATGCTCAAACGTGCATGCGCAAGCCCTACCTGCTCATCTATATAAAATCCGAAACCATCAGGACCACGGTGGTGCATGATGGCAACCATCATTCCAAGGGTGTCCTTCGATATCTCTTTACCCCTATAAAAATTAAAAATACCAGCTATTCCGCACACTATTTCATCTTCTTTCTGGGTCTAAGGAATAGATAAATATTGACACATGCTACCCCTGCCTGTTAAAGCTATGGTAGCAGGTTCAGGTAACTTTTACATTGGATGCGAATGGTTTATCACCATATAGTACAGATCAGATTTAATGAATTATTTTCAGGTTACAAGAGTTTAGGAAGGTAAGATACTGTCAAAGATCTCGCTTTCTTCATTTAGAAATCGTTCTACAGCCTTCAGTTCTATGCATTTTGTGTAGCGAGATAAATAGCACTCTTTGCGACAGTAACTCACCTGAGATTCTTCCCATTGCTTAATCTCATGAAATCCACATTTAAAACAAGCTTTAATAAGCACAGTACCTCTTGTTTTAGCGAGTATTGTTTAATATAAATTCAAAACAAATTTTCTTTTTCTCTATTATTTACTGTTGGTCAAAACCACTATCTTTGGCTATCTCTGAGACGGACAGGAGGCGTATCCGTATTTTTATTGCTTCCATCACATTTTCATCCTCTATTGGGCACATCTTTGTGCAGAGATGTGGACAGTTCAGACATTCAAACCAATTCTCTAATCCTTTACATAGCTCCATAAAACCTCAGTATCCTGTCAAGAGTTTGGAGACATCTCTGAATGTTCTCGGAAGAATGTAATCCGGGAAGTAAATATTAAAACTAAGAATTATGAAGAGATCTCAATTGTGTTTCCCAGACAAGTAATTCTTTTTCCTTTTCATGAAGCTTTTTCATGAGATCAAAAATTTCTTCTCTTTTTGCGTCAAGATCTTGTTCTCTCATTTTATATCTTTCCTCGAGGAGAAGCATCCTGTCAGAAAGATTTCTTATGGCTGTTGTAAAATCATCACTGGTACTACGTATGTTTTCCTTATCAATAAATGTATTTAATTGTTCTTGTTTTAAATTATTGGTTGATTCTATCAAATCTTGGATTACTTCATTTACTATATCAGCAGATATTGATTTTTTCTCCTCGACAAATCCATAGAGAAGTGACGCATCACA
>JAOUJR010000111.1 GCA_029883145.1 Nitrospirota bacterium | reverse complement strand
TGAAGCATTAAAACTCCTTCCTACGCAGGAATTCAACCTTGTGATCACCGACATAAATATGCCTGATATAAATGGCCTTGAGCTGATAAGCTTTCTGAAAAATAACCCGAGATACAGCCACATCCCTTTGATAATAGTGACCACAGAGAGGAGCGATGAGGATAGAAAGAGAGGATTGGCGTTGGGTGCTGCTGCATATATTACGAAGCCATTCAAAGCAGATGAACTTCAAGAAGTAATAAAGAAAGCAATATTATGAAGGCATCTAAGAAGGAATTTATTGCAGAGGCAGAAGACCTCCTGTTCGAGTCCCAGCAGTTGATGCTCGAAATTCAAGAGACGTTTAAGACAGCTTTAAATCCTGATAATGTAAATGCACTTTTCCGTACAATGCATACGCTCAAAGGACTCTCAGGGCTTTTCGGGCATAAGGGATTAACAGACCTCAGTCATGCCCTCGAATCATTGTTGGATGAGATAAGACTTGGGAAGATAGAAGTAACTGAAGATGTAGTAAAGTTCCTTTTTAATAACTTTGACATACTGAGGTCTGCAGTTGACGGATTAAAGGACGAAATAGAGCAGGATATGTCTGAATATATTACACAAATAGAATCGTTCCGTTCTTCAGTGAGGGGAGAAGGCCTGCAACCGGGCATTGAAGGGGTAATAGATGAGTCGATAATAAAGGTGCTCTCGGAATACGAGGAAGTCAGGCTTAAGACAAATATAAAAGATGGCAAAGGCATTTATCTGTTAAGAGCAATATTTGAACTTGCTACCTTTGATAAGTCACTTGACGAACTGACGAAGATAATAAAATCAAAAGGAGAACTGATATCAACCCTTCCTACATCTGCAGATGTGCCCGAGGGTTCTATAGGGTTTAATCTCATGTTTGCCGCGAATAAACAGGTCACTGAGTTGAAAGAGGAGATGAAACATGACATTGAAGTACTGGTACCGTTAAAGCAGGTAGAACTTCAGCAACAGAAACCACAGGAATCGTCTCTCAAGAGCATCACCACTACTGTAAGGGTTGATATAGATAAACTCGACAGGATACTCAATACGATAGGTGAGCTTACCCTCGCAAAAGGTGCGATAAAGAGAATCGGCTTAGAGATGGCGAATACCTATGGCCATTCCACATTAGTTCTTGATGTCCATAAGATTTCTCAGGCACTCGAAAGGAGGCTCTCTGAGTTACAGGATCAGGTTCTTGAAATAAGGATGGTCCCGGTAGGCCAGATATTCTCAAGACTTGCACAGGTGACCAAGCGTTATTCGAGGGAGACAGGGAAGGAGATAGACCTTGAAGTCTACGGCGAGGATACCGAGCTTGATAAACATCTCGCTGAGGAGATCGTTGATCCGCTCATGCACCTTGTGAGAAATTCGATTGACCATGGGATAGAGCCAGTTGAAGAAAGGATATCAAAAGGCAAAAAAGAACATGGCCATATTGTGTTAAAAGCGCTCCAGAAGGGAAGCCACATTGTGATTGAAGTGAGAGATGATGGAATGGGTATTGATATAGAAAGGGTCAGACAGAAGGCTATTGAGAAAGGACTCCTTGCCCCTGATGTCGAACTTACAGAAAGCGAGCTTATTGATTTTATCTTTATTCCCGGTTTCAGTACAAAAGAAATGGTGAGTGAGATTTCTGGAAGAGGTGTGGGCATAGATGTGGTGAAGGAAAAAATTTCTCTGTTGGGTGGATTTATAGAAGTTCACACAAAAAAAGACAAAGGGACAACCTTTAAACTCACTCTCCCATCTACGGTGACGATAATAAAGGCCCTTATTGTGAGGGTTGGGAAAGAAATGTTTGCAGTGCCGCTCACCTCAATATCTGAGACACTTGTAATAACGCATAAGGATATTCAGACGATAGAATGGAAAGAGGTATATTACCTGAGGGGAGAGATGCTTCCCATGCTCAGTGTCGGGAAGATATTAAGCCTCGAAACTGACCAGAAAGACAGATCCTTTGCTGTTGTAGTAGGCTTTGGTGAGAGGAGACTGGGGCTTCTTGTTGATGAGTTGCTCGGTCAACATGAGATTATCATAAAATCGCTGAGTGACTATTTAAGAGGCTTAAGTGGTTTTTCAGGCGCAGCAGAAATCGGAAGGCATGAAGTCATCCTTGTCCTTGATGTCGAGTCCTTTATAGAATCAGTTACAAGACAGAAGGTGGCACCGCATGTTTGAGGCATTCTACGGTCTGAAGCAGAAACCTTTCAGCAAAACACCTGACCCGAAATTCCTTTTTCTGAGCAGGAACCATGAAGAAGCCCTTGCGAGGTTACAATATGCTGTTGAAGAGAAAGAGCTCATCATGCTCACAGGAGAGGTCGGCAGCGGGAAGACAACTCTTACAAGAGCGCTGATTGATTTTCTCGGAGAAAAATACAGGGTAATAATGATCATAAATCCGAGGCTCACCCCTTCTCAATTTTTAAGGACAGTCGCAAAGCATTTCGACATAGATGTCCCCTACAATTTTAAGGACAACCTTCTTGATACTATTTACGAAAGAGTTTACAAAGATTACGAAGAAGGCATATCTCCTTTGATTATCATTGATGAAGCGCAACTAATACCTAATAAGAGCACCTTTGAAGAGATAAGACTTCTTACTAATTTTCAGCTTGATGATACAAACCTCCTTAGTCTTATACTTGTTGGTCAGACCGACCTGAGAAGGAGGCTGAATCATAAGGCATACCTGCCGTTAAGACAGCGGATAGGACTTTTCTATCATCTCGGACCCATAGCAGAGAATGAAATGAAGGGATATGTTGAGCACAGATTAAAGGTTGCAGGGATGGAGGAATCTCTGTTTACGGATGGAGCAATAAAGCGGCTTTATAAGTGCTCGGGCGGCATCCCCCGGGTTATTAACAGTCTTGCCACATCTGCCCTCCTTGAAGGATTCGGCAGAGGGTTGCGAATTATAGATGAATCTCTTATAGATGATGCAGCAAGGGAACTCGGGTTGAATGGATATCGCGAGAATTAGGAAAAAACTGAAAGAGAAGAAAGAAGCTGACAGTAAACAGGTCATTGCGGGTAGTCAAAAAGAAAAAGACCATGAAAGTCCAGGCGTGAAGCCTGACAAAACAGCGCCAGATGCCGAGAAAAAGCATGAAACAGAAGCAATCGAAACAGCTGGCAGGAGTGAGTTGGCAGAAGAAAAAACACTCACGAAGAAAGATGAACAACTCACCATTCGGGTGGAAAAGGAGATAAAGATTCAAAAGGCAGAAACAAAGAAACAAGAACAAAAAAGTAAAATTGCTGAAGAGAGAAAAGATAACATTATTGAGATACTTACCTTCAGCCTTTTAAGGGAAGAGTTTGCATTCAGGGTTTCTCAAATTGAGGAGATACTCAGGTCTCAGAGAATCACTATGGTTCCAAAAATGCCTGCCTATGTGCTGGGCGTCACTTCACTCAGAGGCAAGATTATTCCTGTGATAGATCTTAAAAAGAGACTCTCTCTCAAAAGTGGGCATTCAGAGGAGAACTCCAAGGGAAAGATATTGATAATCAAAGGGCCCCGGGGACCAATCGGCATTGCAATAGATATGGTGACGAGTGTGATTCGTCTTTCAGAGGCCGAGATTTTACCGCCGCCCTCACATCTGACAGAGAACGAACTTAAGTTCATTGAAGGAGTAGCCATATTAGATAAACGTTTCATATCAATCATACATATGGAAGAAGCAATAAAGATAGTAATGGATAATGATAAGGAATAAAAGGAGGCCTTATGAGTAAAAAATTACAAGAGAGACTCGAATGGAAGATTATGGGGTTTATGTTAGTGGTCTTAGTCATTGGTGCTCTGTGGGTAATCAGCTTGTCATATTTTAATAGAAACGACCTTTTAACTACAGCTGAAGATAATCTGGATACTACGGCTTCAATAGTTGCAGTAAATATAAACAGTGCAATGCTTGAGAAAGTTGATAAGAAAGCAAAGGCAATGAGGAAAATTATTGACGACCTCAAGACCGTAAAAGGCATCGAGAATATAACGATACTTAACCATCAAGGAAGGGAGGCGTTTAAGAAAGATGCTCCGGCTGATGAGGCAACATCAATGCAGACCTTATCTTCCACACGCACTTCATTTTCACATGTTTTGGGGAATTCACTCATTTTTTATAAGCCTCTTGAAAATGCTCCTGTATGCAAAAGTTGCCATCCTACGGAAGGCGCTGTATTGGGCGCGGTGAAGGTCTCTATGTCTCTCAAGCAGGTTTATGGAAAGAGCATGAAGTTTATCTTATGGACCACGATTGTTTCATTAACCGGTATCTCCGTGTTTGCCTTTGTCTTCTGGAGGGTATTAAGGAAGCTGGTCATAAGACCGATACACTCCATCCAAAAAGCGGCGGAATCGTTACGGGAAGGAGATCTTTCATTTAAAGTTGATGTGAAGACAAAAGACGAGATTGGAATGCTGAGCGCGGCAATCAATTCGACTCTGCATTCTCTCAGTAACGTTCTCCGGAGGGCAAGGAATGGCGCAAAAAGGGCTGCAGTTGCTGCTGAAAAAGCAGACGTAGAGTCCAAGAAGATGTCAGAAGGTTCAAAGCTTGAGTCTGAAGCAGTCGCAAATATCTCAACTTCTATAGAAGAGATGAATGCGGTAGTTGCAGAGGTTTCAGAAGGTACAAATGCGCTTGCAGCCTCTGCTGAGGGGACTGCTGCCTCAATGGAAGAAATGGTGACGAGCATAGGTCAGGTTGCAAACGATGCACACGAACTTTCATCCGAGGTTGATGCCACCTCTGCTCTGATAGAGGAGATGTCAGCAGCAACAAAGCAGGTAGCAGATAACACAAAAGAGCTTTCGGCCGAATCAGAAGAGACCCTCTCTGCCATTGAAGAAATATCTTCTTCGATCAATGAAGTTGAGCAGAATGCAAAAGAATCTGCAAAACTCTCGGAAAAGGTTAAAAATGACGCATCTACATACGGGATTGCATCAATAGATAAAACAATGCAGGGAATGCAGAATATTAAAGTATCAGTTGAAAAGACAGCCAATTTTATCAATAAACTTGGCGGAAGGTCAGATGAGATAGGAAAGATCCTGAATGTGATTGATGAGATTACAGACCAGACAACGTTGCTTGCCCTGAATGCCGCAATCCTTGCCGCACAGGCAGGCGAACATGGAAGGGGCTTTTCTGTCGTTGCAGATGAGATAAAGAGCCTTGCGGAGAGGACATCATTCTCAACGCAGGAAATCGCTGCTCTTATCCAGGCGGTACAGAAGGAGATGAAGGATGCGGTACAGGCAATGGATGAGGGGATAATATCTGTAGAAGATGGTTTTAAAGTTGCGAAGGAGGCTGGAGACGCCCTTGGGAAGATAGTAGAGAGCGCTGCACGGTCATCAGAGATGGCTTTCTCCATCGAACGTTCCACCACAGAGCAGGTAAAGGGGACAAAGCTTGTTTCAAAGGCCATGGAGAGAGTAAAAGATATGGTGGAACAGATTGCAAAAGCAACCTCTGAGCAGAATAAGAGCGCACTTCTTCTCACAAAAGCGACAGAGAAGATGAGGGATGTTTCGACTCACGTAAAAACTGCAACAGGGGAGCAGCAGATTAATACCAAACAGATATCAGGTGCGATAGAACTTGTATCTGAAAAGAGCCAACAGATCGCAAGGGCCATTAACGAGCAAAGGTCAGGGTTAGCTCAGATATTGAATTCAATCGAGAAGATAAAAGATATTCCAAAGAGCAACATGCACACGGCATTTGATATCAGCAGATCATTGAAGGGGTTGTTAAAGAATACCGAGCTTGTAACCAGTGAGATGGAGATGTTTAAGATTGTTGAAGAAAAAGAGCTGACTGAAAATGTGATAAGGTTTGGTGTCGAGCCAGTTGGGTCGCCCCTCGACTCATTCAAGAAATTTACTCCACTGGCTGACTATCTCACCAAGAAAATCGGTAAAAAAGTTGAACTGAGGGTGGTGTCTGATTATGAAGGGGCGTTGAGAGATTTAAGTCAAGGCATCACACATGCCTGTTTCATGATGCCCACCACATATGTGGAGGCACATAAAAAGTTCGGAGCTGAGGTTATTGCAAAGGCGATTTCAG
>JAOUJR010000110.1 GCA_029883145.1 Nitrospirota bacterium | reverse complement strand
TATGATAAATAACCATATGATTGTGAGATCTCTCTCCAATTGGCAAAGCGGTCATCTTTGTTTACATCGTTTACAATAAATGGAGTCTTATTTTTCACCGTTATCCCTGGCGGAGTGGTTTCAACTGAAAAGCCATAACTATCTTTCAGCATTTCAAGGTATTTGTCTGATATGTTATAACCTGAAACAATCCTGAGCAGTTTCCCTTCGTCGTTCAAGAGATACAACCTGATAAACTTTGCATTTGTTAATATACCAACCCTATATGCGACGAGGTCGCAGGTTTTCTGAATATCGGCAGCAGTTAAGAATAGACTAAACTCACTCAATAAGGATATTTCCTTACTTTGTTGGAGGAGTTTATTTTCCAATACAGAAATTCTTTTAAGAAGTGTCTTTTCTCTGTCCATAGTAAATAACGTATATTTTTTGTATTATATAATACAAAAAGCTATCCATTATTGTCCATTTCCTTGAAAAAGGATAGGCAAGTGGGTAAATGTTCACCACAATCACGTACCCTAAGTGCGATAAAGGATCTGATGTATAATTTAGATATGATCGTACACCCACAATGGGAAAACAGATTTGCTGAAAAGAAGATGACTGTTATTGCAGAATCTCTCCTCGACCTTGCAACACACAGTAACGTACGATCAGAAATGCCATATCTCGACCAGTATGTAAAGGATTTCATGTCAGCACTCGAGAAGGGAGAGCCATCTTCAATCGAAGATGCCCTGCTCACTCTTTATATTCGGTTGCACAGCACAGGCTTTCGGTATTCTCAATCTGAAAAAGAAATTCTTAAAAAGAGAAATGCCTATCTATGCCATCCCGGAGGTCTCTCACCGCTCATCCTTGCAGAAAAATTTATCAGGCCCGAGACAACAGTTGCTGACCTTGGTGCAGGCAATGGACTACAGGGATTGCTGCTCCAACGCATTTGCCCACACCGAAAAACAATCCAGATTGAACTTTCTGCTGAATTGATCCGCATCGGCAAAATTTTTCAAGAAGCACTCGGAATAAGTTCCGACCGGATTGAATGGATTCATGATGACATCGTGAATGTATCAATCGACGCTGCTGATTTTATTTACCTTTATCGCCCGGCAAAGCCTCTTGAAAGAGGAAAAGAACTCTACCAGGCTATTGCCCGCAAACTCTCTGCCGGAAATAAACCCCTTGTTATTTTTAGTGTTGCTGACTGTCTTGGGCACTATCTGGATACACGATTTTCTATTTCTTATACAGATGGTCATCTCACCTGTTTCGTCAGGAATTGTTAAGGGTTTTGATATAATAACAAAACACTCATTTCTTCATCTGCAACTCACATGGAGAAGTTCCACACAGTGTGGGAGACTGGAGACCTGTTTGGAAATCTTCTCTATATAAACAATCATGTTCAGGCAATATGTCCTAACTACAAGGAAAATTGCCTTATAGTATCAATCCTCTCTCTTTTAAACCATAATAATATCAATGGGTTATATTCTGGCATTTATCTTGCAATATATTCTAAAAATAACTTGGCATGAAGTCATGATTCCTCTATGAAAGGAGTTTTACAGATGACAATAAAAAAGGTTTCAAAGAGGATTGCAACAACCTGTAAGTGTAAAAGCTCCTGCTAACCAACCATATACCTCTTTTGCAGGGCGGGTTTTTACAATGACCTTCCCCTTTTAAGTTAAGACTTCGCCCTGCAAAGCCTTCCATTCTCTTAGATAAATACTCTGAAATTGAGTGTTGCTGCTTACTATTCTAAAAAGGATATTAACGACATATTTACAGAGGGATAATTAATCAGTAATAATAAATAGTATCATTTCACTGGAAAGTGTGAGGTAATTATGCATATGATCAGGAAAACCCTTTTCACAATATGTATACTTTTCATTTCGTTATCCCTTATCAGTTGTGCAATTAATCCTGTCACAGGACACCAAGAACTGATGCTCGTATCCGAAAGTCAGGAAGTGACCATGGGTAAAGAGTTTTATCCGAATGCCCTTT
Organism: Nitrospirota bacterium; assembly: GCA_029883145.1. Lineage (GTDB taxonomy): Bacteria > Nitrospirota > Thermodesulfovibrionia > Thermodesulfovibrionales > SM23-35 > VGWZ01. Next base: position 4,123 of record JAOUJR010000110.1, on the reverse strand, counting down.
GGGGTGACGTGGGAGGCGGGGGAGAATTTAAGGACGAAAAACTTAAAGCCAATTTAAAAGAGACTGTCCTGAAAATTCATAATGTATCCCACAGACCTCAGCTCCCTGTGGAGTTCGCAATCCAGAACAGCTCTGTACCCAATGCATGGGCAATACCCGGCTATGTGGTGATGACAAGAGGTCTGCTTGCAGCACTTGATAATGAGGCAGAATTTGCTTTCGTGATGGGACACGAAATGGGGCATGTATCAGCACGACATACAGCACGGCATATGACATATGGAATGGTGCAGCAAATCGGATTAGGTGTTGCGGGAATTGCACTGAGTGGAAAAGAATACGCAGATCTTGCATTAAGTGCTGGTGCGGTTGGGAGCAGCCTCCTTCTTTTAAAATATAGCAGGGATGATGAACTGGAGGCTGACAGATTGGGCATTCTCTATATGTCTAAACTTGGATACAATCCTCAAAACGCCATCAGTGCCCATAAAAATCTTGAAAAAGTTTCTCAGGAGTATTTGAGATCAATGGGGAAAAATCCGCAAGAGAAAGGATTCTTTGAAGACCTCCTCTCTACACATCCACGGACATCGGTGAGAATTGAAGAGCTCCAGCACATAATAAACAGTAATCAACCCGTTACAATTCAAGGTGACGGAACAAACAGGGCGAGATTCCAGAATATGATAGCAGGGCTCAAGAATACGAACAAGATTTATCTTGAATACTATGACAAAGCAATAACGTCGTTTCAGAAGAATAATCTTGCAGAAGCTGAATCTCTTATTTTAAAAGCGATACAAACAGATCAGCGTCAACCTGCATTTCATACCCTGAGGGGATTTATAATGCTGAAAAAGAAGAACTATCCTGATGCAGAAAAAAACTTTATCACTGCAATAAACATTGAGAAAGATTATGAACCTGCATATAGGGGCATGGGAACACTTATGTATTTCCGCAAAAACTATTCAGAAGGAATTAATTATCTTAAAAAGAGTATTTCACTTTTCCCACAGGACGTCAACGCTCACTACTTTTTAGGCATGAGTCATTATAAGACGAGTATGTACAAAACAGCCCTCCCGCATCTGAATTTTTTTGCCGAGGCTCAGTCAAAACATCCGGAAATACACGGTATCCTCGGTATATGTAATGAAAATATAGGAGACCTTAATTCTGCATACAACGAGTATGTTCTACAGATGAAAGTAGCTCCAGATAATGAAATGGGCAGGCATGCTGCCAAACGAGTACCGGAATTAAAACCTGTCATCGAAAAAACCAAGGTCCGTAAATAAAAAAATATTTAAAGATACTATCATAGGGTAGCAAAGATCCTATTATACTATTTTTACTCTATAGGATGAGTTTCCCTTCTGGAAATATGCCCTGTCTACAAGACAAATTGCCTGACAACCTTTATCCTTTATTTCTCAAACTTTAATAAAATCAACAACTTTTGTTCTGGCATCTCCCTTGCTTGTATTCAAAACAAAACTTTTAGACATTTTACCTAAAAATATCTTAGAGACCTGTTTCCTCATGTAATGCAAGGAGGTGTCCTATGAGTTGTCCCTGTTTCATAGAAGATTATTTCGGGGTTTGTACTGCATCCAAAGTGCCTTATATCCCGAGCATTGCCGAATTGGAACGCTACTGTTTCCAAGATAATTTTCAATGCTGTCCGGTCTTTAAACCTATGCAACAAGATAACATACAGCCGCATCACTATAACAAAGCCTGGCTTAGAAATTATTTATATTCAAACTTTGAACAGGTAGAAGGCAAAAAAGAAGAAACAGTATCAACTGCTGATGAGTCAGCAATAAAAAAATAAACTCTTTACTTTATTCTCACTAAAAACACTTTATCTTTCGAGCATTGTGAAGCAGCCATTTTTGGGTAAAAAGGTGTTCTCTGTTGAGACTTACATGGAGCATGAGTTGATCTTTGATTTCACCATCAGGGACCATGGGAATAAGTTTCTCATATTTCGAGATAAGCGCTTCTTCTGCAGGAATTAATGTCTCTAGGGCAGTTATCCGGTCCTCCCCGTGATACACAGAGGGCATGGGGTTTATACTCTTCTCAACTCCAGCTGGGTCCTTACTTGCATTTTCGATCTGAATCACATCACCCCATTTCACTAAAATACCAGCGTTCTTATCCCAGTGTCTCATGTGGTTGATCGAGTTCTTAAACAACCGCTGTGTGAGATCCTGATGCTCACTGAAGAGGAATACATACTTTAAGTAACGGTGCATGAGTTCATCTTCGAGGCGGGTAATTTCATGGAGAAGCTGTATTTCTTTTTTATGTGCATTTTCCGGGTTTGCTTGATAACACAGGGCATCTTCAGCACCTTGCTTTGTAATCGCATCCATCATTGCAGCGAACTGTTCTGAATGACGAACTTCATCATATGAAATATTGAGGACCATATTTTGAATCTTCGGGAAAGATCCTTCCGGAAACTGTGCTGACTGATAGAGATTAGTCACCAAATCTTCTGTCATTTTATCTCTCTTCAGATTATCCATAATCCGTGGGTAGCGAATAACTTCATCTGTCTTAAAAGAAGGGTCTCCTCCCATTTGCCTGATAATCACTCCAAGTTGAAGAGAGTGGTACATTTCATCTATACCTATCTGAATAATCTGTGCACGGACATCTGTCCTGTTCTTCATCACAGGATCTTCATAAAAAAACTTCCCCTTAGGCATAGAATAGGCATGGATCGTATACTCAAAGCTCACAGCCCATTCATGTTCAAGTGCAATGTTTAAAAGCTTCAGGACATCTTCTTTCGTTTCTACCTTTCCTATTTTTTCCATATGTCCTCCTGAAATATTTTTTAATAAAAATTTTGATTATAGTCAATCAGTTACTAAGAAATTATGAGATCGCTTTTTGGGTTCAATGTTGTCTCAGAATTGTATCTTTTCCAGTGGTCTTCTCTCGGGAACATATGCATGCACAATATTCCCCTCGTTCCAGTCCTTTGAGACATAGAGGTTACAATAACAGCTTCCAAACTCTTCAACATCTGGTGTACGATAGACACATGGGCAAATAATATCCTTATCTTTTTCACGATCACCTGATGCTAGCCTGCACGGACACGACATATAGCCATAACGCTCTTTATTGATAAGCAGGCCTTTAAGAAGGTCAATTACCCTGTCCTTGTCCTTATTAAAAAAATATCCTTTGGGTTCCTGTATTTTCTTTAACATCTCATGAAGTTGTTCTACATTCATCATAATAGTCCCAAGGCCTTTTTGATTTCCTCCTCTTGATAGCCAACAATGACTTTATCACCAATGATAATCGTGGGAAACGTACATCTTGAGTTTAATTTCTTCACATTTTCAAGAATCGCGCGCTGTTCTTCTCCGGTAAGTAAATCCACATCTGTAAATTCATACTTCACCGCGCATTCGTCCAGTAACTTCTTGGTAGCTTTACAATGACTACAGGTACTCAACGTATAAATCTTCACCGGTGGTTGCATATCTTCCCTTTCTTTTACCTCCTGACAAAGTCAAAAACAGCCTTTCTTATGAGAATGAGAAAATAGGAAAAAGAAAAAAATGAGAATATCCCTTGAACTTATTCTATTATCTTTGGCACCCTGTAGAATTTATCTTTACTGTCTAGTGCGTTTAAAAGAGCATCTTCTCTCGTGAGTGAACACACGGGCATATCATCCCTCATTACATTGAGTAACGACAATACATGTGATGTTGGCTCACAATTTTTTGTATTGAGCTCTTTCAGTTTTTCCATGTATTCAAGGATACTATTCAATTGTAATCCAAATAACTCCTTTTCTTCTTCAGAAAGAGAAAGTCTTGCCAAAAGTGCGATATGTTCAATTTCATTTTTTGATATCTTCATCCCGTGATGTCCCGTGTTCTTCAATGCATTTTTTGCAGATTTGCAAACTTCACCGCAAGTCTTTTTAAACCGATGTTTGGAAAGTTGACTGTTACTTTCAGATCATCTCCATCTCCAAAACAGTCGCGCACCACACCAACACCCCAAGTGGGATGCTTCACCCTGCATCCTGTCGCATAGAGGCTGAAAGTGCGTTTAGGCTCAACATTTACTCTTATAT
>JAOUJR010000109.1 GCA_029883145.1 Nitrospirota bacterium | reverse complement strand
TCAACAAGGACAGTTAACTCATCAACTGCACCTCTTCTCTCCACGATTATTTGATAATGAGGCTCTGTTCCCTCGATCTCGAATAACACTGCTTCAACCTGAGAAGGGAAAACATTCATTCCTTTTATTTTGATCATGTCATCTGTCCGACACATAATCTTATTCATCCTGATAAATGTCCTCCCACAGGAACATGGTTCGGTAATAAAACCTGTTAAATCCCTGGTCCTGAATCGTATAACAGGAAAAGCTTCTTTGGTAAGTGTCGTAATCACCAGTTCGCCTGTTTCCCCTGCTAAAAGAGGTTCGAGAGTTTCAGGATTAACTACCTCTACGAGGAAATGATCTTCATTGATGTGAAGTCCATTTCGCTCAAGACACTCCCCGGCAACTCCTGGCCCCATTACTTCACTCAGACCATAGTTGTCGGTTGCAATAATATTGAGTTTTTCCTGTAATTCATGACGCATCGCCTCTGACCATGGCTCTGCGCCAAAAAGCCCATATTTTAAGGATAGGGAATTCACATTTATACCGGTTTCGATGATTGTATCAGCTATTGAAAGTGCATAACTCGGTGTACACATAAGTGCAGTCGTCTTAAAATCCTGCATTATTTTCACCTGTCGTCTGGTATTCCCTCCTGAGATGGGTATTACCGATGCTCCCAAACGTTCGGCACCATAATGTAATCCCAATGCTCCGGTAAAAAGTCCATAATCAAAGGCAATCTGAACAATATCGTTTTGTGTAACCCCTCCTGCCACAAGAATTCTTGCGACAAGATTTGACCAGTTCTTTATATCATTTCTTGTATAGCCAACTGCCGTAGGCATTCCTGTTGTGCCTGAAGAGGCTTGAACCCTGACTACTTCGCGCAGGGGAACAGCAAACATACCATAGGGATAGCTCATCCTTAAATCATCTTTTGAGGTAAAGGGGAGTTTACTCAAGTCTTCAAGCGAGCGGAAATCATCAGGATCAATTCCTATTTCATCAAACTTCTTCCTGTAAAAAGGAACGTTCATGTAAACTCTGAACAATGTGGATTGAAGTCTCTCAAGCTGCAACTGCTTAAGCGCATCTCTATTGATACATTCTTTTTCACCTTCCCAGTACATAAACTTCCTCCATTTTATTTAAAAATCAAATTGTGTAATCAACATCCCTGCCTAAATAGGCCCTCTGGACATCTCTATTTAAAAGGAGGTCTTCTGCAGGACCCTGAAGTATTATTCTCCCTGTTTCAAGAACGTATCCAGTATTTGCGATCCTCAGAGCACTCCTTGCATTCTGTTCAACGAGAAGTACGGTGAGACCATAGGTATCTCTTAGTTCAACGATATACCTGAATATCTCTTTGACGATGGTTGGGGCAAGACCCATACTTGGCTCATCAAGCAAAAGAAACTTTGGCCTAGCCATTAATGCACGGCCAATAGCGAGCATCTGCTGCTCTCCACCGGAAAGGGTTCCTGCGAGTTGCTTTCTCCGTTTCTCCAAAATAGGGAAAATGGAGTAAATCCTTTCCATATCATTCTTAATTTCTGAACGATTCTTCAGAGCATACCAGTTAAAGGAGCCAAGCAATAAATTATCCTCAACACTCAATGGTTTAAAAACGAGGCGTCCTTCCGGGACATGTGAGATTCCTTTTTTTACTATTCTATCAGGGCTTTGTTTAGAAATATCGAGACCATCGAATACCAAACTCCCGTTGCTCGACCTAATAAGACCCGATATGGTGCGTAAGAGTGTTGTTTTGCCTGCTCCATTGCCTCCTATAAGGGCAACAATCTCTCTTTTATTGACATGGAGAGATACTCTCTTAATGGTATGTATTTTCCCATAAAAAACATCTACATTTTTAAGTATGAGCATTATATCCTCTCTGAATTTCTTCTTCATCTCCGAGATATGCAACGATCACTTCCGGATTTTTCTGTACTTCAAGAGGAGTGCCCTCAGCGATTATCTCACCAAAATTAAGAACAGTTATCCAGTCACTTATTCTCATCACGAGGTCCATATCATGTTCAACAAGAACTATGGTTATCTTTAACTCTTCTCTTATTTTCTTGATTATCTCTCCGAGATTGCGTGTCTCCCTTATATTCAATCCTGCGGCAGGTTCGTCCAGAAGGAGGAGCCGTGGCTCTGTGGCCAGGGCTCTTCCAATTTCCAAAATTCTTTGTTCACCAATGGGAAGATTGGAGGCGAGTTCATTTTTCCTTTGAGTAAGATTGATATACTCCAGAATTTCCTCACTTTTACGCTGTATTTCTTTCTCTTCCTTCATTACATAGGGCATTTTAAGTCCTGAAGAAAAGAATCCAGCCTTGGTTTTCACATATCTACCTACCATGATATTTTCAAGAACAGTCATATTCCCGAATAATTCAACATGCTGAAAGGTTCGTGAAATACCTTTTCTCGCAATCTTTGTTGAAGGCAGGTTACTTATATTTTTACCTAAAAAAGAGACCTCACCTTTATCAGGCTGATAGATACCGCTAATAATATTGAGAAGGGTTGTTTTCCCTGCACCATTCGGCCCTATGAGTGCTTTAATATCCCCTTCTTTCACATCAAAATTGATATGTCTCAGGGCCATAAGTCCCCCAAAACTTTTCCATATTCCCTTAATGTTTAACAACTGCCAATCCTTTCAATTTCTTTATTTTTTCGACCAAAATTGGAACTAAACCCTTTCTAAAAAACATGAGGGATAATGTCAAAATCAAACCATACACTAATACATCGAACTCTTCAAATCTTCTCAATAGCTCGGGTAACACAGTGATCACCACAGCACCAATGATTGCTCCCCACAGATTCGTAATCCCTCCAACAATAACCATCATTAACACTAAGATAGAGTAAAATAATGAAAAACTGCTCGGACTGATAAATGTTATATAATGTGCATAAAGACCACCAGCCAGAGAGGCATAGACAGCACTGAGGATAAAAACTTTTATCTTGAGCACAACGACATCCAGACCCATTGCATTACTTGCTAACTCACTATCGTGGATAGCCCTCAATGCCCTTCCACTCCTTGAATGAATGAGATTTAAGGAGAAGAGCATTACTCCTGCTACCAAACACCAGATCAGGTAAAAATAGCCTGTTGTCGAAGTTATTGTATGTCCCAATAAACTAAAGTGAGGAATATCTCCAAAACCCGATGGTCCACCCGGACCCCACTCATTAAGGATGATATAGATAATTTCGCCAAAACCAAGGGTTGCTACTGCCAAGTAGTGCCCTTTTAACCGGAGGGCAGGAACTGCTAATATCACTGCTGCTATAGCTCCAACAATCATTGCAAAGATTAAGCTGACAACTACCGGAAGACCAAAATGCAGGCTTAAAAAAGCTGAGACATAGGCGCCGATCCCATAAAAACCTGCCTGTCCTAAAGAGACCTGACCTGCATATCCCATAAGGATGCATAATCCTATTGCTACCAGGGCATTTATCCCTGAAAATATTCCCACAGTCATTGTATAGGTACTTCCAGAGAGGACAGGCAATAAGCCGATGAGAAAGATAAAAATAAAAAAAACTAATAAATCCCCTTTTTTCATACGCTAAAATTTTCGCAACTGGAGCATTGTCTTACTGACAAATATTCCGGCAGGTTTAAAAAAGAGTATTAACAGGAGAATGACCAATGCAACCGCATCCTTCAACCCTGAATGGATGTATCCTGCAGTCATGGATTCGAGAATGCCAATAATAAATCCACCGATTACTGCACCTCTATTGCTCCCGAGACCCCCCATTATTGCTGCGCAAAATCCCTTTACTGCAAGCATAGGACCTTTATCATATTCCATAAGGGAAATAGGAGTTATCGCCATACCTCCGATTGCACCGACTATAGCACTCAATATAAAAGATAACATGACCATCCTGGACACATTAATTCCAACCAATTTAGCTGCTGTAGGATTCACTGCACAAGCGAGCATCGCTTTCCCGACAATTGTTTTTTTAAAAAATAAAAACAATAAAATGATACAGAGACCGGTAATACCGATAACCCACAATGTCTGTTGCTGAATAATCGCCCCGTAAATGCTCAATGGTTCTCCCTCTGTAAAGGGAGGATATACGTAAGGATCCTTACCAAAATTGAACATTAAAATCCCTCGTAACACGATTGAAACTGCTATGGTAATCATGATCATCAACAACAAATCTGTACTTTTCAAAGGGTTAATCGTCAGTCTCTCCATGAAGAGACCAATGAGACCTGCTGAGAGAATAGTGAGCACTGCTGATAAAAGAAACGGTAATTTGAGTGATTCAGTAAAAAACCACATCAAAAGACCGCCAATTACCACAAATTCACCCTGGGCCAGATTTATGATAGATGTGGCATTGTATATGATATTAAAACCTATACCAACCAGGGCATAAACAGCCCCGACAGTAAGACCAGAAAAAAGGAATTGTAAGAAGACAGTAAGCAAATTATGGTATTCCCTGAAGAGAATTGAGGGGATGCTATCCCCTCAATTGTTCACTTCATTTATTTTAAAATTTCCCAATCACCGTTTTTCACAACAACCATCTCAAAGGCATCTTTGTCTAACCCGCAGTGGTCACCCGATGATATATTAAAGATACCACCTGTTCCGGGCCATTTCTGGATTTTAGTCTCAATATAATCTCTGATTTTCTTTTTATCAGGACCTACTTTTTTAAGTGCTTCTGCTATCATCATAATGGAATCATAGGCATGTCCGCCAAACGTGCCTGGCGAGCTTTTATACTTCGCCTCATAATCTTGTGTGTATTTCTTCAGTAAAGCTTTCTGGGGATGCTTGTCAGTGAGTTTATCCCATACCACCAATCTTCCAAGGGGTGCAATGACTCCTTCAGCAGCCTTACCCGCCAGCTCTATGTTTTTCTTGCTTCCCCAGCCATGGCTTTGATAAAGGGGGATTCCCATTTTGAGAGCATTCCAGTTTTTCGTCACAATTACCTGACCTGGCCCTACTGACCAGTTAATCACTGCCTGAGCACCTGATGCCTTAATCTTGGTAAGCTGTGTCGTCATATCTGAATCTTTTGGCCCATATTTTTCATCCGCAACAATAGTAATACCGAACTTAGGTGCCATCTCATGAAGTGCTTTTCTTCCGGCATCTCCAAAGCCGGTAGATATAGTGATAATCCCAACCTTGTTAATCCCCTTCTTTTTCATATACGTGTAGATTGCCTCCACAGCACTGAGGTCATACTGAGGGGTTTTAAATATCCAGTATCTTTCTTTAACCGGCTTGGTTATCGGAGCTCCCGCTGCACAGGAAATAAGAGGTGTCTTGGCGTTATTCATAATAGGGACAAGAGCCATTGATTCACCAGTAGTAGATGGCCCTATGATAACCAGCACCTTATCTCTTTCGAGAAGTTTTTTGACAGAGAGAACAGCTTGTGTTTCATCACTCTTTGTATCTTCAATAATAATCTCCAGGGGATGTCCGTTTATCCCACCTGCTTTATTAATCTGCTCCTGGAGCATGATCGCGGTATTTTTTTCAGGCTCTCCTAAAAAAGAAGCAGCACCGGTTACTGCGAAAAGTGCTCCAATCTTATAAGGTTCTTTAGCATATGCATTCACGAACAGGATAAAAACAGACAGTACCACTACAAAAGCAACTAATAAATTTTTTCTCGCTTTCTTCATACTCTCCTCCTTTGTTTTTATATTTGGACTACCAGGGATTTCCTATCCCCTATAAAATCAAATTGCATAGAGTTCTTCACCTTCCAGTGTCCTTACACCTGCTTTCCGTAATATTTCTATCGCCTTCTCAAACTCATCAAAACGAAAAACGACAATAGCATTCTGCCCGCTTTTCTGAACAAATGCATACATATACTCCACATTAATTCCTTCGTCTTTTATCGTGTCCAGAATTGTTGCGAGACCTCCTGGTTTATCTGGAACTTCAATCGCAACAACCTTCGTCTTCTCAACAGTAAAACCGTTATCCTTTAAAACCTGCCGTGCCTTTTCTGTGTCATTAACGATAAGTCTCAATATCCCAAAATCAGCGGTATCAGCAAGAGAAAGAGCCCGTATATTTATTCCTGCTTTAGCTAAAACACCAGTTACCTCGGCAAGTCTCCCTGACTTGTTCTCAAGGAATATAGATATCTG
>JAOUJR010000107.1 GCA_029883145.1 Nitrospirota bacterium | reverse complement strand
TTCCGTTCATCACACCATAGAGGTCCTTCTCTCTTTTTCTTAACAACCCCTCAAGGCCAAAACCAAACTCTTTATTCAGTATCTCCTTTGCATAGGTAGTACTTACAGTGTTCAGGACATCTGCTGAGATAATGCCTGCCTTAAGAAAATTTACCTTCCCATAAAATTCTATGCCTTCAGGGTTAAAAAGCTCCCAGCCGAGGCCTGTGAGATTTAATTCAGATGACGGGAAAAGTCCCTGATAGCCGAGGTTGTGTATGGTGAGTATAGTAGCACTATTTTTAAAAAACTTATCAGCTCCGTAGAGTGTCTTGAGGTATAAAGGTATAAGCCCTGTTTGCCAGTCATTACAGTGGATTATATCTGGTTTGAAGTTCAGTGCCTTGCATGTTTCGAATACTCCTCTTGAAAAAAATACAAACCGTGAAGCATTATCACTATAATCTCCCTCAGATGTACCATATAACTCCGGCCTACCAAAAAATTTATCACACTTTATGAAATAGGCTGAAGATTGGTCACTGAATACTTCCCCTTTTATATAGTCTTGTCCTACAGGAATCTTTATCTGAATACCAGTATTTTTCAGAGGTAAATCTCCTTCCTTTATCTTTCTATAAAGGGGCATAATAATAAATGCATATTCCCCCATCCTTCTATATTCTTTGATAAGGACACCTGCCACATCCGCAAGACCGCCGGTCTTTGCATACGGCACTGCCTCAGGAGTTGCAATCAGGATCTTCATATTCTTACCCCTCTCATAAACTTGGCTGCCTCTTCAGGCGGTGTAGGATTTATATAGAATCCCGAGCCCCACTCAAAACCAGCAATCTTTGTAAGTTTGGGCATAATCTCGAAATGCCAGTGGTAGTGCTCATTTACCTCATCGTAGAAGGGTGATGTGTGGAGCACGAAGTTATACGGGGGCAAATCGAGTATCCTGTCCATTTGTCTCAGAACCCTCTGCAGTATCTCTGCAAGATCTGAAAAGCTCTTCCCGGGTGGATTGAAATATGACTCATGTGTCTTTGGAAGAATCCATGTCTCAAAAGGTGCCCTCGCTGCAAAAGGTGCAATTGCAACATATTTATCAGTCTCATATATCATCCTTTTGCCATCCTCAAGCTCCTGATTTATGACATCGCAAAACACACATCTATCCTTTAGCTCGTAATACTGCCGGGATGAATCTATTTCGTCTTTTACAAGCCTTGGTACAATTGGCAGCGCAATCAATTGGGTATGTGTATGCTCAAGGGAAGCACCCGCTGCGTCTCCTTCATTCTTAAATATCATTACATATTTAAACCTCTCGTCCTTTTTAAGGTCAGACAGTCTGAGATAACACGCCCACAATACATCTTCAACTCTCTGTAATGACATCGTTGAGAGAGACAGATGGTGATCAGGTGTCTCAACAATTACCTCGTGGGCTCCTATACCGTTCATCCTGTCAAAAATACCCTCACCTGTTTTATCAAGCAATCCGTGTATTTGAAGGGCAGGAAACTTATTAGGCATAACCCGTAATGTCCACCCTGGTGTATTAGGCTTTGTATCAGGAGGTCTAAAGGCTATTATCTCTGGCGGTGTCGTATACTCGTTACCAGGGCAGAATGGGCAGAAACCGCTCTTTTTTCTGTGAGTGGAAGGAGAAACAAAATCGGTTGGCCTTTTACCTCTTTCAACAGCAATAATAACCCAGCGAGCAAGTATAGGGTCCTTTCTTAGCTCAGGCATATATTTTCTATTTTCTTCCTTTTCTGTGAGTTATAGACCAATTTTGGATTATTATATCATAATAGGAAAGAACATTTAGTGATATAATAACTCGTGAAACCTACATTCATTCACAGGCTCATAAATAGCCCATTTGAAGATCCGTCTCTCTTTGTAAGGATACTATGGGAAAGAAGAGCGCTTTTATTCGACATCGGCAGTATTGACAGACTTGAAGTTCGCGAGCTGCAGAAAATAACAGATGTCTTTGTCACTCATACGCATATTGACCACTTCATAGGATTTGATACACTTCTCAGGGCGCTTCTGAGAAGGAAAATACCTCTGAGAGTATATGGTCCTTCAAACATAGCAGATTGCGTAGAAGGTAAACTCAGAGGTTATACATGGAACCTTATAAAAGAATACCCCCTCAAAATCGAGGTCTTTGCCATAAAAGAAGATAAAATAATTACCTCAAGCTTCCATGCTGAGAACTGCTTCAAGAGGATAGACAATAGCGAAATAAATTTCGACGGTACCCTTTTGAGGGAATCCTTATTGACTGTAAAGGCTATCCAGTTAGACCATCAGATACCATGCCTTGCATTTTCACTTGAGGAAGAATTTCACATTAATATTAATAAAGCTGCATTAACAGAGATGGGGCTTCCTGTAGGACCATGGCTCTCAGAATTGAAAAAAGCTCTCAGGGAGTGTAAGTCAGGAGATACAGAGTTTATGATATCTCACAAAAGATATACGCTTGATGAGTTAAGACATGTCGCAGTAATCACAAAAGGCCAGAAGGTCTCCTATGTTACTGATATATCTATAAATGAAGAAAATATCAAAAAGGTTGTTGAGCTCGTGCGCAATTCTGATACGCTCTACTGTGAGGCATACTTTCTGGAAAAAGACAGGGAGAGAGCATTAGAAAGGTTTCACCTTACTGCAAAAACAGCTGGAAGGATTGCAAGAGATGCGGGGACTAAAAACCTTGTGGTGATGCACTTCTCACCCAAATATAAAGAACAGTCTGAGACTCCAGCAAATGAAGCATTAAGTGAATTTAAGCACTCAACCTCCTAAAAACCAGCACTGCATTAACTCCACCAAAGCCGAATGAATGTGAAAGAGCAATGTCAATTTCTACTCTCCTGAGCTCAGTGACATAATCAAGGTCACATTCAGGATCACTCTTTTTAAGATTAATTGTTGGCGGGATAACTCCTTCTTTCATGCTCATCAGGGTAAATGCTGACTCGAGTGCCCCAGATGCTGCAAGCATATGACCTGTCATGGATTTTACTGCGCTTACAGGTATGCGGTTTGCCTTTTCGCCAAATACAATTTTTATTGCCTTTGTCTCTGTCTTGTCACCAAGAGGTGTTGATGTACCATGGGCGTTGATATAATCAATATTTTCAGGCTTTAACCCTGCCTCATCCAGTGCTCTCTTTATCGCCCGAGCTTCACCTTCTGGAACAGGGATTGTCTGGTGAACTGCATCTGTAGTATTCCCATACCCTGCAATCTCGCCATAAATCCTTATCCCTCTTCTTAATGCGTTCTCGTAGTTTTCTACGACAAGAATACATGCACCTTCTGCGATAACAAATCCATCTCTTGTCCTGTCAAATGGCTTGCTCGCAGAGGGATCATTCACCCTGGACAATGCACCTGATATGCCGTATCCTTCAACACATAACCTGCATACAGGAGCCTCTGCACCACCGCAGAGCACAGGACCCTGATAGCCTGCTCTGATAAGTCTATATGCCTCACCTATTGCATTTGTTCCTGATGCACAGGCATTTGATATGCCGAGGCAGTACCCTTTTATTCCGAGTTTTTGTGCAACAGTTGATGAAGCCATACTGATCGTTGTTGATGGCATAACATAGGCTGATATATGTGGTGAGTTATGTGTATCATGTGATTGATATATTTTTTGCAATTCTTTTTCTATTGTGCCTATTCCACCACGGCTTGAACCGATAATCACACCACCCAAATCGAGTGATGAGTGATGAGTGATGAGTGATGAGTGATGAGAAATCAGTCCTGCATCTTCCGCAGCCATCGTTGCTGCAGCAACGGCATAACGTGCAAAAGGGTCAAGACGGTTTATCTCCTTTATGAAAAGATATTCACCTGCATCAAATCCCCTTAATTCTCCTGCTACGTTCCATCTCATCTCAGAGGCATTAAATCTTGTTATGGGGCCTATTCCTGACAACCCGGCTTTGGCAGCCACCCACGAATCATGGATTGAATTACCGAGAGGGCTGACTGCCCCAATGCCTGTTATTACAACCCTTTCCATTATTCATTATAGTAGCACAATATTGTTTACAATTTTCTAAACATTTATATTATTATTAAGATATAATTAACTATTTAAAATGGGTAATTGGCAAGATAATTGGTAGGAGAGATACTCAGGAAGAGGCGTGAAGAATTAGATAAAGATCTCAGGGAAATTGCTGAAATCTCAAAGATAAGATATGACTATCTTAAGGCAATCGAAGATGAGGAATTCGCAAAACTTCCTTTGGAGGTCTATGTAAAAGGTTATATCAGAGAATATGCAAAAATCCTGAATATCGATCCAGAGGTTGTGATAAATGCATATATTCAACAGACATCGCCACCTCAAACTGAAAAAAAAGAAGTTTCTGCAGAAGCAACTGCTCAGAGGAAACATCTAAAGATTCGATATGTATTACTGCCATTCCTGTTACTCATACCAGTTGTATTTTTTCTATTCTCACCGAATCCAAAAAAATCAATAATCCCCTCTCACCCTCCTGAAACCAAAGAAAAAAATCTCTCTAAAACAAAACCAACCAGTCATGTTCTTGAGGTTTTTGCAACAGATACAACATGGCTTCTGGTCACCATAGATGGAACTCAAAATAAAGAACTATTGCTTAAGCCAGGTGAATCAGCGAAGTGGCAGGCAAACCAGAATTTTTCCATAAAGATTGGAAATGCTGGCGGGATCAATTTGACGTTTGACGGGAACAAGCTTGACCCTCCCGGGAAAAAAGGCCAGGTTATCAGACTCAACCTCCCGGAACAAAATTCTACGCTTTAATTCTATGTGACGTCTTCCCCACCCAATGAAAGGGTACCTGATGGAGCATAGATAAATGGAGATTATTCCTGAATCTGAGTGGGAAAGACTTATCGAAGAACTCGTCGCAGACAAAGGGACTGCCATACTTATAGGCGCAACCGATTCCGGGAAATCAACACTCACACGATATTTGATAGAAAAACTTGTCTCAAGGGATAGTGTAACCTCCTTCGTTGACTCTGACATCGGCCAATCATCTCTCGGGATCCCTGGCACAATCAGCATGAAGATATTTGGTAAAGCTGAAGATATCGAAGACTTCAGTGCTGATAATATCTTTTTTGTGGGTTCCCTGAACCCCGCGAAAAATATCCCCTTGATGATTGATGGGACAAAAAAGATGGTCAACAATGCGAGGAAATATACAGAACTCATACTTGTAGATACCACTGGCCTCATTTATGGTGAGTATGGAAAGGCGTTGAAGATCGGGAAGATAAGGGCTCTCACCCCTCAGCACATTTTTGCTATTCAACGATATGATGAACTTGAACATATACTCACTATGATTGAAGATATCAAAATCCATCGAATTGAGGCCTCTCAAATGGTAAAGAAAAGGAGCAGGGAAACCCGCATCAGATATAGAAAAAAAAGATTCGATGAGTATTTTGATAAGACAAAGCTTGTTGAGTTTTTATTGGATGGTGTGAGCTTTTTTTATAACGGCAGGCAACTCATACCAAAAGAGGTGGATTTTAAAGAGGGGACACTCATCGGCCTGAATCATAATGAGGATACAAAGGCACTGGGAATACTTCTTGACCTTGAGAACACTTCTATAACTTTTAAATCACCAATTCAATCTGTGAAAGGAATTAATAGGGTAATTTTAGGCGATATTAATCTTTATGAACAAGAAGTCAATATTCTTCTCTAACTATTTTTAACTCTTCTTTCCCTTCTTATTTTGATTTAAGAATTACATAAGTAGCTCCTAATCCTCCATCACAATCTTTAGCGGTAGAGTATGCAAGCACCCATTTTTTGAAAGCACCCTGAAGCCAATTTTTTAATGCCTCTTTAAGAACAGGGCCTCTGGGAGATCTGAGTCCTCTTCCGTGTATTACCTTTACACAAAATATTCGGTTTCTTATAGATTCCCTGAAGAATAACAATAGAGCTTCCTTTGCTTCACCAAATGTCATTCCGTGGAGGTCAATGGAGTCCTGTATAGAAAATTCACCCTGATGAAGCTTCTGAGTGATATCCTTTCGTATATCAGGATTTACCCATTCCATATATTCCCCTGTATCAGACAGTCTTATCTTTCTTTTTCCATTTACTATCTGTCTTAAGATATCAAGAGAATCATCTGCCCGAACAGGTCGTGGCTTAATAACTGGTGGCTTTTTAAGAGGTATTTCCCTGAA
>JAOUJR010000106.1 GCA_029883145.1 Nitrospirota bacterium | reverse complement strand
TTGATGATTATCCTTATGGAGGCGGAGCAGGCATGGTGATGAAGCCTGAGCCTTTTTTCTCTGCTGTTGAGACATTGTGCCCTGAGAGGGCGAAAAGAAGGGTAATCATGCTCAGCCCTGCAGGTAAAAAATTTGATCAGGATATTGCTGCAGAGCTTTCAAGAGAAAAGAAAACGCTTATATTGTTATGCGGAAGATACGAGGCAATAGACGAAAGAGTAAGGATAGCACTTGCCGATGACGAAATTTCCATAGGAGATTATATACTCACTGGCGGAGAATTGCCTGCCTTGGTTATAATAGACGCTCTTGCACGTTTAATACCTGGAGTATTAGGAGATGAGCATTCTGCAGAAGAGGACTCATTTTCAAGCGGGATACTTGATTATCCCCATTATACAAGACCTCCTGTTTTCTTGGATATGACTGTACCAGAGGTTTTACTATCTGGAAATCATAAAGAAATATGGCGATGGAGGAGAAAAGAGGCACTACGACGAACATTTGAAAGAAGACCTGAGCTTCTTGAAAAAATCAGACTCAGTGATGAAGACTATATACTAATTCGCGAAATAAAGGGGGAACGACAATGAGCTTACTTGGAGCAGTTGAAGAATCATTCAAGAAAAAGATTACAGACTTTAATGTTGGCGATACTGTACGTGTTTCAGTAAAGGTTGTAGAAGGTGACAAAGAAAGAATTCAGCCATTTGAAGGTATTGTAATCGGAAGGCACGGAGGCGGTACAAGAGAATCTTTTATGATCAGAAAGATATCCTTTGGCATTGGAGTAGAAAGAATTTTTCCTCTCTATTCTCCTATCATAGACAAGATAGAAGTTCTGAAGAAAGGGAGTATTCGAAGAGCAAAATTATATTATTTAAGGGGTAAAAAAGGTAAAGCTGCAAAGATCAAAGAAAAAGCAAGAGAATTTGATAATGGACCTCTACCCGCATGATGAAGACCTCAGACAAAAAGGTTTCAAAAGGATAGCGGGTATTGACGAGGCGGGACGGGGACCGCTTGCCGGACCTGTTGTTGCTGCTGCAGTTGTCCTTTCAGGTGATATCAGAATTAAAGGGCTTAGAGATTCCAAAAAAGTACCTGAGAAAGAGAGGGAATCTCTCTTTTATGAGATCCTCAATTTTTCTTTAGACATAGGCATAGGAATTGTTGGCCATGAAGAAATAGACACATTGAATATCCTGAGGGCTACAAAACTTGCAATGAAGTATGCAGTAGAAGACCTTTCAACCATCCCTGATTTGCTCGTCATTGATGCACTTTCACTCCCGTTGATTCCAATTAAGCAACTTCCCCTCATACAAGGAGACAATAAAAGTGCCTCTGTTGCTGCTGCCTCAATAATCGCAAAGTTCTTAAGGGATAAAATCATGCTGGAATATCACCAGAAATACCCACAGTACAACTTTGATAGACACAAAGGCTATTCCACAAGAGACCACCTTGATATGTTACGACTCTATGGCCCCTGCCCCATCCACCGAAAAAGTTTTCACAGGGTAATGTCACTGGAATTACCCTTTTGAACAGCCCCACTTCATTTTTACCTGACAATTCAAAGCAAGGCATTTTGATAAGACTGTGTCATGGAAGGAAGTCAGCAACTATTCTATATCTCATTTTCACGATTTTAAAAACGCCTTCCAGCAAATAATCAAGGAGCGATAACAATTCTCATTAATGAGAATCCTGACATAAAAAATATATTTTTAAGTTGTTTTGTTTCTTATGTTTTCCTATAATTGAAACTAAACAGCAAAATAATAGTGAGAAAATATGAGAGAGCGAATTGATGAGGCAATAGAGCTTATCTGGCTTCTGAATGAAGATGGTCATCAGAGTCTTAAACGTTTTCGATTGAGTTCTGAAGATGATGATGTTGAAACCCTTATTCCTGCTCTGGAAAAAGAAGGACTTATCGTCATCTCTGAAGATATAGTTGAATTTACTGAAAAAGGCTACTTAATGGCAAGGGCACTTATCAGAAGGCTCCGTCTTGCAGAACGTCTTTTTACTGATGTCTTTGAGATGCCAGAAGATACTGTCATCACAGATGCCTGCAAGATGGAACATATCCTGAGTGAAGAGCTTACCGACAGTGTATGTACATTCCTCGGTCATCCCCCTACATGCCCTCATGGGAAGCCCATACCAAGAGGAGAATGTTGCAAGAAATATAAGATTGACGTCGTACCTGTAGTCACCAGACTCTCTGAATTTGAAGTGGGATCAAAAGGAAGGATCGTCTTTATAGTACCTGCTGAACCGTTAAGGTTGAATAAGCTCAATTACCTTGGGATTACTGCGGGAAGTATAATTAAGCTTTTACAAAGAAACCCATCTTATGTCATTAAAATAGATGAGACCACAATTGCCATTGACCCTGAAATTGCAAAAGAGATATATGTAAAAAAGGTTGTGTGAGACTTGATTTATATTGTATTAATTAAATTTTATGTCTTTTTAAATCTTTTTCAGAAAGGCCGAAATAATGTCCTACCTCATGTATTAATGTCTCGGTTATCAGTTTAATGAGCTCTTTTTCTGATGAACAGAGACTTTCGATATTTCTCTGAAAAAGAATAATCTTATCAGGCATTGGATAAGGTATATCAAAAAACCCTCCCTTGATTGTATAGGGGACGCCCCTGAAAAGCCCCAAAAGTAATTCCTTTGAGCCTGTAAGTCTTCTGCCTGCTCTTGATGGCTGGTCTTCTACTATGACAGTTATATTTATAAAGTATTTTCTAAATTCTTCAGGCAATTCTTCGATTGCCTTTTCAACAAGCTTGTCAAAGTCATTTTTGCTCACACGGTAGGGCATTAAAGTTTCTTCGCAACCTGAAACCAGTATATAAACAAATCTTGTTCTAATCTCTGGTAGTTTTTAAATTTCTTTATTATTATCTTCCAAAATTTATTATTATGCTTTTTTTCTATTATATGGGCTATTTCGTGAAAGATTACATACTCAATTAATTTATTGGGTAAATGTCTCAGAAGCGTATTTACAGTAAGATTCCTCTTAGGGCTTAAGCTTGCCCACTTTGTCTTCATTCTCTTATAAAAAACCCTGTTAAGTTCAACATCTATTTCTTCAGAAGTTTTGTTAACGAAAGAATAGACAAGGTTTCTAAATTGTTTATCTGTCCTTTTGACTAATTTCCTGCCAGAAGAAGCCTTTAAACACTTTCTTATAAATTCAGATTTTTGAGCTATCCATTTTCTGTGTTTTTCTAAAAAGAAATTCGGTTCATAACCAATGGGGAGAATAAAGAGGAGTTTGCCGGTTTTGAACTCCAAGCGTGGATATTTTATATTCCTGTAAGAAACGTCATAGGAAATGTTAGGAAGTACCATAATTCTTCACACTTTCTATCAGCTTTTGATGTAAGTCATTCATTTCATCCAGAGAAAGGTTAAACCTCCCTTTAAGCCTCCTTCAAATTTTCTTACTTCTCGTTCTACTTCTTTTTTTACAGTTGTTTGATGGAACCATCCGAAAAACATATACTTCTCAAGCCCTTCTGAAAGTTCTTTCACATCTTTTATAAATTCGACACCTCTATTAAATCTCTTTTCAAGTTCAAGCAAGATTGAATACTCAAAGTCTGAAAAATCGAGGGACTTTTGCCTTTTCGAAAGCTCATTTATTTGCTCTATTATTTTTACGCCTTCACTATATACTCGTTTAAAATCCTTTGTTTTCTCCTTCCATATTTTGAGCAGCCTCTCGACCTTTTCTACCAAAGATTCATAAATAGGGTTACGGTGTCTGTCAACGAGAACCAATCTATTCAGTGTGAAGAGGATATTGGCAGCCTTTTCTTTTTTATTCTTTACCTTTTCTTCTAACTCCTCAAGATATTTTTGGTCGAAAGCTATTGCAGGAAGTTCTCTATCCAGCCTTTCTATATCTGTCGATCTGTGAATAAATCGAATAGTTTTATCATAATATCTCTGAACATAATCCTCGTAGGGATATTTTTGTATTACCACCTTCATATAATATGTGTAAATAGCAGATAACCATTTATAATCCTCAAAATATTCAAGCTTAATCTCATCTGGTCCAAGAAGCTCGAAGGTCTTTCTAAGACTTCTATACTTCTCGACAAATTCCTTCTCATTTTCTTCGTCAGAGGTAAGTATCTCAATTGCCTTCAGTAAGGTTTCTCTCTCGTAATCTCTTGACAGTTCTTTAAATATCAGAAGAATCTCATTAATTAGAGCAACAAACTCCTCTCTAACACTTTCATAACTAAAGAGTACTCCTTTGATGTCTTCTTCACTGTACATCTCGAGGGCCTTCTTGAATTCTTTCAGGATACCTACATAATCAATGACAACCCCTGCCTCTTTCAAATCCTTAAAAGGTCTATTTGTCCTTGCCACAGCCTGAAGAAGCCTGTGCTCTTTCAGTGGTTTATCAAGATACATGATCTGTAAGACAGGGGCATCAAAGCCTGTCAGAAGCATATCTGTGACAATCAATATCTTTGGAAGTTCATCTTCTTTAAACTTCTCAATAATGGCTTTTCTTGTATCATCTACATCCCGCCCTCCATATCTTGCCATTGATTCTGCAGCTATTTCTTGAATGACAGGCTTGTCATCTCTCTCATACGTCATCACCACTTCAGAGTACTCAACAGGTAGATGTTTATCTAATTCTCCCTTATAAAGGGCGCAGGCCTTTCTGCTTCCTGCTACCACCATAGCCTTGAATTTACCATCAATGTTTTCTTTGAAATGGCGGGCAATATCCTCAGCAATGACCTTTATTCTGAACGGATTTTCAAGTACGACTTTTATGGCATTCAGCCTCTTTTTTATCTTTTCTTCTACTTCCTCCTTTATCTCTTCTGGCAGTTCCTCAAACTCTGTTTCTAAGAACGCCTCCAGTTGATCTTTCTTCAAGTGCTCTGTTTCGAGCCTCGGCTGATATACAATTTTTAAAGTGAATCCATCTTTTATAGAGTCAGTTATGAAGTATTTATCGAGGTACGATTCCTCTGGAGGATAACTGAACTCAAGATAGGTATCCCTTCCTCGTTTTGATATGGGTGTACCTGTAAGGGCAAAGAAGAAGGCACTTTTGAGTATCGCCTTCATTTGAGCTGCAAGGAGACCGTATTGAGTCCTGTGCCCTTCATCAACAAAAGCAATAATGTTTTTCCTGTTCATTATTGTTTCTTTCCGTCTTGATATCTCCTCAATCTCTTCTTGCAACCCTTTAAGCTCTTCTTGTCTGAACTTATGAATAAGGATAATAAATACCCCCCGCTTTCCTCTGAAATCATCATGGCTTAACACATTTTTTAGCTCCCAGATTGATCCAATAATTTCAGGCTCCACAATATCCAGGGAGTAAAACTCCTTATATAGTTGATCTTCAAGCTCAATCCGATCAACAATAAAAAAGACAGTGGGATTCTCAAGTATATCAGTGTAATAAAGCTTATTCGCTGCGAATATCATAGTGAGGGTCTTCCCACTACCTTGCCAGTGCCAAATAAGACCCTTGTCTTTGAGTCCATGAGTCGTGAGTCCTGAGTCTATAAATGCCGACTCTTCAGACTTTAATGACTCTTTGACTCTATTGACTATTTTGTTTGCAGCCCTGTATTGCATATATCTCGTGATGACTTTTGTCGCATTGCCAAATTCGATCCTGAAAAATAGAAAGTTCTTGATAATATCGAGCAGGGTTTCCCTTGAGAGCATTTCAATAGTAGAATCAATAGAGTCTTTCCCTTCCTCTCTCCACTCATGCGTCATACCCTCATCTTGCCATGGAACGATGGGAAAATACCTCGCCTTGCTTTCAGCAGCTACTCCAATTTGGACATATTTGTAAAGCTCAGGAACGATTCTTTCATAGTCCTTAATCTGTTTATATGCATTAAGCCAGCTTTCAGATATGTTCACAGGGTTTTTGCACTCAATATTCACCAGAGGTATGCCGTTCACATAGAGCACTATATCAGTTCTGATTCTCTCCCTGCCCTGATAGTAGACCTGCCTTGTGATGATAAACTCATTATTTTCACTATCTTCAAAGTCAAAAAGGTGGACATAATTAACAACTTTTTCTTTCTCAAACTTTACAGGAACACCTAACTTATAGAAGTTCAAAATTCTTTTAGCACCTTCGATACCTGTACCTGTAAGTTTCAACTCATTGATAACTTTATTGATCTCTTCATCTCCGATACCTGACTCCTTATTTATCCTCCCCAAAGCTCTTACGAGATTAGGTATAA